>JAUIHJ010000385.1 GCA_030432015.1 bacterium | reverse complement strand
TCATGGCGAGGGCATTGGAGATACGGTAGGGCGAGAAGAACTGGTTCGACTTCCCGGCCCGTGTCAGATGGCGGTATAGGTCGAGGGCGAAGTCGTTGTTGCCTTGAACGATGGCGTCAACCGTGGCGGGCGATTCTATCATGCCGACTGCAATCCTTGAGCAGACGAAGCGGAACATTCACAGAAATTCAGGTCAATCCAGTTTCGTTAGTTGCGACTTGGAGCCCCAAAGAATTAACTCAATCCCCAATACCTCACCGTCGTTGTTACGGCGAAACTTGGCGTAGATGTCTTCGCCCTTACAAATGAAGCCGGTTTCTGTCACAGGGAAGAGTGGGAACCGCTCTGTGGGATTCAGCCCTTTGACTTTCAAGTGATCGCCTTCTCGGACGATTGTTCGTGTGGATCGCAGTGCGTCGAGAAATGGCTTGCTCTTGTCTTGGTAGGTTCCCGTGTAAGAGTCCAACACGTCCTCGTCAACCTTAATCCTCGTCAGAGGTCGAATTGGCTGGGGCATCTCGCCTTGCGCCGCACCCAGTAACGCATGAACAAGCGGCGTGATGACAAGAGACTTTGAATTCGTCAATACAACCACACCGAAACCAGAGCGGCTATTGAACGCCATTGCCGAAGTGAAGCCAGTTGTCGTGCCGCCATGCCAGACGGTTCCAGTCGTCCGGTCGATGTGCCAGCAAAGGCCAACACTGCTGTTTTCATCCATGTCGTAGTGCGGCTGTAAGGCAAGTCGAATAGCCGGATCGATGGGCGAATCGCCGCCACGCAAATGTGCAGCGAGAAACTTCAGCAAGTCGTTAACTGTTGAACGAAAACCTCCATATCCGGGTATGCAACCGGCACTGCTGCTCGGAGCGACTTGATCATAGAAGTAGTAGCCCGTAGCGAGACGTTTCGATTGTTCGTCATCGAGGGTGATGCAAGTGTCAGCCATCTGTAATTCGTCGCGGATCATTTCACGTACTAGAAGTTCAAATGGCTTCTTTCCCTTGCGACTCAGCAAATGCCCGAGGAGACCGACACCAACATTGCTGTACTGGTATGTGGAATGTGACTTGTGCTCACCGTCCGCAGTCTTCTTGCCAAATGTGTCTTCCCCGAGCCCGCTTAAGCATGCATAAAGCTGCCGCTCGCTGTAGCCATCAAAGCGGTTCAAAGGATCTTTCGGGCGCAGGTTTGCGGGGTCTCGGGGAAGTCCCGCCGTGTGCGTAGCAAGATGAAGCAGCGTCATCGGCTTGCCATTGACGGTTGGGACGTTAACCGAGCCGGGGAGATACTTTCTCACCGGATCTTCAAGTTCCACGGATTGGCCAGCAACCATTCTGACGAGTAGGACACCGGTAACGACCTTCGTGAGCGAGCCAATTTCAAAAATGGTGTCACCATCAGGGGGCGTCGACTCCGAAAGGCTCGTGCTTCCGTAGCGCAGGACATGCGATCCCTCGGGAGTCACGATTCCCACAACGACTCCCACGATTTCCTCAGCATCGACGAGCGGCTGGACGATCCCGTCAATCTTCTTTTCCTGCGGCCACTCATTGCCGCATGTGGAATTGCAGATGGCAGCGAGAACGGTGAAGAACCAGATGAGCGTCGGGAATCCCAACGGCATTTCAGACCTTTCTGCATTCGAGAACGGCGGTTAGATCGGAAGACATGATTGTATCTATGATGTGATCGTTGGATGACGCTCAGGTTTCTTCGTTGTCCAGCAGCCACTCCCTCGCCCGCTCCACCAATAACAGGTCACGGGTGCATTTGCGAATATCGTCCTTGCGCATTGCCTCGATCTCTTCGGCGTCGAATTCGATTTCCTCTTTGCCGAGGATCGGGTGATCTCGTGGCTCAAACAGCTTGGGATCAAACGGCTCGGTCTCGCGTGCCGTCTCCAGATAGGCTGCAAGTTGCCACCGCTCGAAGATCTCCTTGATCTTGGCGACAAAAGCGGGGATCTCGGCCCGAAAGTCATTGTTGGCTTCGGCCGCTTCCAGAAAGTTCAGAAACTTCTCACCGACAAGATACTCAAGGGCCTTCTGCGTGCCGAATTCGTCCTCGATGCCCGCAGCGGCTTTGCATTGTTCGCCCCAGATTTTGTGGAGGTTCATTGAGGTTTCCTTGGATTTAACTTGTGCCGCTCTTGGCCGAGCCAAAAGAACCAAGCGGCAAACAGGACGGTCGTAGTGACCGAACCGCCACCCACAATCACGGCACTCGAAGGGATAACACTGCACAGGACGAGCACGCCGGGCATGACCATCAACATCAGGAAAGTGTAGCAGTAGTCGATCGCCCACTTGCGAAATTCCCGCCGAGACGCCTCTGTCATTTCGACGCTGATGACAGTCCACGCCGTCCCAATGCCCACGAGCAATATGAGGAATACGCTAAATCCGAACATAATGGCATCCCACATGTCTCTCTCCACCTCGCCGCGACATTCTCTTGCGTCTCGATATTATCACTGAGCCACCGTCATTCGAAGGCTCCCACAAGCCTCTCAACCACCAGTTCCGGTGACAGCTGGCTGGTAGCGGGTTTTCGCTGCTGGTCCAGAAATCTTCCGGCCTGTGCAAATTGTTCTTGAATTTCCTCGCCGAACGGCAATTTCGTTTCTCCTAATGCCCATCGGACTGAAGTCGCTGCTTGATGCTGCAAGTCCTCGAAGGCACCGCCGACGATCTCTTTTCGCTCGAGCAGCAATGGACCAAAACAACAAGCCACCGCATTTGCAAGCTGCGTAACGTTGAAGGAAGCACGGCTGAAAATGCACTTGTCATTGCCGAATGGCATAAGATACCGGCCGAGTTGGCAGCTTGAGGAGGGCGCGTGCGAGGCGCCAAATAGAACGTCAGATTTGGGCGTGTATGCGGATCGGTTCTTGCCAGCGGAGGGTCGATTTGTCGCGTCCACCATTGAAACCGAACGCAAGATCCAGGCCGCACAAAGAAAGGCGGAGTTTGATAGGTTCGCACCAGCAGAACTAGTGGTTCACGGAAGTGAATCAAATCATTCCCAGCGAAGGTCAACGCGTCACGAGTGTCGAATTCGGTCCACCTCTTCACGTGGCATAAGCCTCTTGCTTGGTGATTGAAGAAAGGAAAGAAACGGACGCAGCGAAATCGGTAACTGCTTGAAGCGTGCCGGCACGCCGCACGTTTGATGGCGGTGAACCGTTACTTGGAGGTGGCATGGGGGTCGGCTCGCGCGTACGTGTCGAACCCGCCTAGCGCGGCGCGTACCACTGGTAGATCTCCGCCCGTTCTTCCACTTCGCGGGCGCTGGAGAGCATGAGTTGACCGTCCGGGCGGAAGGCCAGGTAACGAATCGGCTGGCTGTGGTGGCGCTCGATGTTTAGCAATTCCAAGCCCGTCGCCGTTTGCCAGAATCTGATTCCCCCTAAATCATCACCGCTTACCAACGTCCGACCGTCGGGCGAAAAGCAGATTCTCCATACCTGCGCGTCGTGGCCGGCCAGCGTGACGGTTTCTTTGCCAGAGTCCGGGTCCCAGAATTTAATCGTACCGTCTTCGCTGCAAGTCGCAAGAATCGTGCCGTCGGGTGAGAATGCGGCATGCCGCACGATCGACTTGTGTCCAATCAGCGGGGGGCCTTCTTCGAGCGTCCGAAGATCCAAGACGTGTGCCGGTTGCCCGTTGGATACAATCGCCAACAAACTGCCTGCCGGCGAGAAGGCAAGACTGATCGGGACTCCCTTGTCGAGTCTGCGCCTCGCAATCACGCGCTCACCTCTCCAATCCCAGACAACGACGGTGTAGTCAAGACCACCGACAGCAATCAGGCGACTGTCAGGTGAGACAGCCATCGCCCCGATTGGACTGGGATGTGGCAACGTTACCAGGACCTTTCCTTTCGCTATGTCCCAGCATTCCAAGCCGCGTTCTGTGTGGCCAGTAACCACGGCCCTTCCATCAGACGTGAAGCAGATTCCGGTATATTTGTGGGCGATTCTCGATGTTCCAAACCTCCCCACGGTTGCTCCCGAATCAAGGTCAACGATTTTGAATGCTTCCTCGTTGGTGAGAGTGGCAATCGACCGGCCGTCCGGCGAAAGAGCAACCTCACCTGCTGCGCCTTCGCGGCAACGCAAGTTTGCCCACTTTTCTTCCTGCTGCAGTTCGAGGCCACTCTGCCAGACGCGCACTCGGCCGTCCTGACAGGCGGCCGCCAACAAGTTACTGTCGCGCGAGAATGACAACCCGTTGACGCGACCTGGGTTTCCACGCAACACATGGTTGACCTGGGTGCCACGATTCAAGATCCGGATCGGTAGGTCTCGCCCTGCGCTCGCTAGATAGAGGCCGTTTGGCGACATGGCGACAGCTTGGGCGCCGCCCGTATGCCTGCCTGCCAACCGTGCTGTTGCCATGTTGGGGAAGTCGATTTCGCGAACGTACTGGTCGCCGCAGGCGCTCAACAGCAATTGTCCGTCAGGCGTGAAGGCTAGATCGAGTATAATGTGCTGATGCTCGACCACGGCTTCGCGTATTAGTTCTTGTCGAACAAGATCGAAACATAAGAGCCGTGTGTCCCGTTGCGCCGCGACAAGGTGCTTGCCGTCGGGCGAAACGGCAAGCGCTGAGACGTCCTTGGCCGGCAACGTTGCGGCCAGAGCACGCCTTGTGACATCCCAGATGCGAATCAGCTCGCCATCGCCCGCAGAATATAGGTACGCATTGTCGGGTGAGAAAGCGAGTTCGAAGACCCGACCGGGATGCCCCTCAAATTCGTGCAACAAGGCGCAATCGACTGGGTTCCAAAGCCGAACAAAGCCATCGTCCCCACATGAGGCAAGCAGACTCCCGTCACTGTTGAATGCCAGCTTATTGACATCGCGATCATGCGCTTCGATGAAACGCGGAGAATCCCAATGACGGGGGAAATTCCACAATCGAATCGTGCCATTTTGTTCTCCTGATGCGAGTATTTTCTCATTCGGAGAGAACTGTACACAGTAGGCCGGTGTGGTGTGGCCTCTCAACGTGTTCTTCACGGGATACTCGCGCGTGTGTTCCCGTAGGTAATACCACTCGAATCCACGGACGTCGGGTGCGTGGGGATCGTCGAGCGACGCCGCGAGGGCAATGTGGTGTCGGGACGGCTTCGGTCTGCTGATGTACCAAAGGTGCCATGCCTGTCGCATGTTGGCCGCATAGTATTGGAGCTGCACCGAATTGCGGCTGTCTTGAAGTGCGTGAAACGCATCCGTCAGACGCCGATTCCGCTCGATGATCACGCCACCGATAACGAGCGGCGTTACGAGCGATAGGGCGATCAATAACGCGACGGCGGGGCGCCGGCGAGCCCAACGCAGCGTTCGTTCCACGACGCCCGCACGCCGCCCGCGGATCGGCTTGCGATCGACAAATCTTCGCAGTTCGTCGGCAAGTTCTCCGGCACTCTGATATCGGCCGGCCGGCGATTTTTCAAGGCATTTCAGGCAAATGGTATCGATGTCTTTGGGGATACGCCGATGGTGGCGCGAGGGTGGAAGCGGTGGTTCTCGCTCGATCCGCTTGAGGGTTTCGAGCATCGTGTCGCCTTGGTGAGGGCGGTGCGTCGTCAGGAGTTCATAAAGCACAACGCCCAACGCGTAGACGTCGGTGCGGGTGTCGATTTCGCGAATGGCGCCCCTCGCTTGCTCCGGAGCCATGTACGCCACGGTTCCGACAATCGCGCCCGCAGATGTTTGCGTATGCACCTGAGGGCGCGACGTCCAGAGCGGCTTCGCCAATCCGAAGTCCGTTAGACGCGGCGAATAGCGTTGGCCCTTGTCGGCGAGTGATCCAGCCGGGGTCGGTTCCAAGAGTACGTTGCTTGGCTTGATATCGCGATGCAGGATCCCGCGCAAGTGTGCATGGTAAACCGCGTCCGCGAGCGTCGCGATCAATTGTGCGGCTTGATCACAACTCAGGGCTTGCCGGCGATCACTCATCCACTTGGCCAGCGTTGGCCCTTCGCAATAGGCCATGACCAGGTAGAGTGTGCCGTCATGGTCGCCGGCTTCATACATCGGAACAATGTGAGGATGATCAAGCTGGCCCGTGGCTTCGGCTTCCCACAGGAATCGCCTTCGCCTGTCTTTCCCGAGAAACGTTCCACTGTGCGGCGTCTTGAGAGCCACAGTACGCTTCGTGCGTGTATCGAAGGCACGGTAAACGGTGCCGCCTCCTCCGCGTCCGATCACGGCATCAATGCGGAAGGCGCCGATCTGGCGAAGCTTGGGATTGGCGTGATCGCCCGTCGAGCCGGCTTCCAACGGTGCATCCCGAAGCCGATCCTTGAGCAATTTGAATTCTGGTTCGTCGAGAAATTCGTTACGCCCGCCGGGTTGAAGAAAGACCCCCGTCGTTTCGTCAGACTGCATGGGAATGGTTGGCAATCGGTCGCGGCAGTTGCGACACTGCTCGAGATGCTTGGAAAGTCGCTGTCGCTCGCCAGGTTCGGAGAACCCGCCTAGGAAGGCGCCCCATTCTTCCTGAGAGGGGCAATTCAGTTCATCCGCGTCATGAGTCGGCTCGGCCAAGGTTCATTCCTTTAATCGCATCTCAGCGCGGAGCCGCTTCAGAACCCGACTCTTGGCGATCGAAACGGCATTGGGTGTGACGTCCAATTCGGCAGCCACATCGACGGGGCGTCGGCCGACGACGGTCGCTTGCCAGAACATCCGCCAAGTGGTTGGCTCGAACGCAGGGCGGACGCGTTCCAGCAAGACACAAAGCTCACCACTCGCGATTTGCAGGGTATCCGAAGCGGAATCACCGACCGTCTCGCCGTCGCACGCGGCCGGTGAACTGGAAACCACATGATCCAAGGTGGCGCCATGATTCGTGCGAGGGGCGTTGCGCTGGCGCCGATAGTGGTCCGCAATTTTGTATTCCGTCATCCGCCGCAGCCAGCCGCGGAACGAACTATCGTCACGTGTATCGTCGAATTTACCGATGCTGACACAGGCAGCCACGAGTGCGTCTTGTGCAACGTCGGCCGCGTCGGCAGCGGGCAATCCTTTCTGTCGGCACCAGCGGTAAATCAGCGGCGCGTACAGATTGATCATGCGGTCCCAACCTTCGGGATCATCGGCCCACAGTAGCTGCAGCAGGCTTAACGCGGTGGACGGCGGGTCAGCTTCGCCATGGCCGTGCCCGTTGTTATCAAAGGGATCTCGCATCACCCCGGTACCTGCCACGCTGCGGTGCGTTGGAAAACCCTAGAATTCATCCACCCGAATAGCTTACTATTCCCCTTAATGGGTGTGCAAGTATGTGTGAGCGGACTCGTGCGTGCTTTCTACGTCCTCCGACATCCGAGGCGGCAGCGGAAGAATGCTCCAGGGACAGCATGAGGACTCAAGACGATCGACGCGCCCACGAACTTCCGCCCGACTGGTGACGAATTCACTTGGTGTCAAGGAATGCTGTCGACGACGCCATGGGTTGGGGCTATTCATTGAAATCGGAAGGGGCGCGGACTTCAATCGTGGGCTTTCTTCCGTAGAGGACGCCGGTGTGGCTGTTGGTATCAAGGTCGTCAATCAGTTTGGCGTAAAATGGACGATATGCGGCGATGCGATCCTTTGCGTCCTCGCGTTTGGCTTTCGATTCGGCGAAGGCTTGGCGATCGCTGGCGGTCCCCGAACCGGTCAACCCGCGCCCGATGTAGATCATCGAGGCGACCGTGTGCAGCGTGTAGTTGTGATGATCGATCAGGCGGACAAGGCGTTCGTTCTCCTCGTCGGACAGACGGCTTCGTTTGCTGGCGGCGCGATCGATCGTCCGCTGCATCTGTGAAAGAATGGGCCAGTACGCGGCGAGATAATTTCCCGGGTTATTCGCTCCCGGATAACGATGAAAGAAGGAGGCAATCATGGCTTCTTTCGTGTCGCCAGGCCCGTCTTTAAAGACGTTAACGAGTGCGTTCTCCAGCAGGTCGTAGTAGGCCTTGACGTCTTCG
>JAUIHJ010000384.1 GCA_030432015.1 bacterium | reverse complement strand
CCCCGAATCGCTGCAGGAAAAATTCGCTGCGACTCGCGGCAGGGTCCGGAGCCTCAGTCAATTCGCCGAAGATCGTGTCACCGTTGTGGAGCTGGACTGCATCTCGAACGAGGCGGCCGTCTAGAATCGTTCGTACCAGTCGGTCCGAGGCCCGGGTGCCGGGCGGAGGTGAAAAGATGATGCCCGCCAGGCAATTTCTATCAATTTCCGTGGCTGGCCACACCGCCGATTCCACCGTGATCGACGCCTCACTCAAACGCGTCACGTCCGCCATCAACATGCTGCCATCGTCGAGAATGACCCGAGAAGCCGCACGATCTGCCCGCAACGCACCCCACCGGACCAGTTCCGTCAGCCCCAATTCCCGCACGCGTTCCTTCGCTGCCACGGTGACCGTCCACGCGCCGTCGATCTTGACGAGCTGTGCGTCAAATGGGTCGCCGGTCGACGGGACCGCCAGGTTGTGGTAAGCGAAGTCGCCAGCCGTGGTCACCGCGGCGCCTGTGGCAAGGGTAAGGGCTGCGCAAAGCATGGCCGTCCTGAACCACGGAGTGGCAAGATGTTGGTGGCCGCAACGCATTGGAGCTTTCCTCGCTGGTCCAAAATGCTGTTACCAGACGTACACGCCAACCGCGGCGTGCCGGCTAGCGTTGGAAAATCGGCAAGTAATTCTGGGGCATTTGCAAAATCAGGCAGGCCATGGCGGTCCCAAATTCACGGCTGATGGGGGCAGGCCAGGCGCCGTTTTGACTGTCTTGCTTCGCCTGCAGCACGTCGCGTATGGCCGGGTACCATGCCTTCCAATAGTCACCGCGGGCCTGCCACATCGCTTGAATGGCGTAATATTGCCCGTAAAAATAATAACTCTGTTTGCCAAATCCGGCGGGCGTCGGCGGGAACTGCATCAAGTAGTCCAGCCCGCGACGAATTTCGTCGCTCCCATAAATCCCAGCGCTGTGCAAGGCAACCAATGCTGCCGCAGAACGGGGAAACGCACTCTCACCGCCGTCGTCGGCTCGATAGGTAAAGCCGCCGTCCTCGTTCTGGCACGCCTTGACGTAATCCACCGCGCGATCAATCGTCGCGTTGGGAACGAAAACACCCGCGTTACGCACGGCGCGGAGAGCCATCAACTGGCAGACGGTGACGGATACGTCAGCGTCGTCGCGTCGAGGTTGATAACGCCAGCCACCCACATCGTTCTGTGTGGTGACGATCAACGCGGTCGCTTTGGCAAGCTGCTCGCGAAGTTGAGGATGGAGTGACATCCCGTACATTTCGGCCAGAAACAGCGTGGCGAACCCGTGGCCGTACATCGGGCCACGATTGGTCGAGCCTGGGTGATTGATGAATCCACTCTCGCTGGCCTGACCCAGGACATACCCAATGGCTCGCTTAATGGCCGTGCCGTATGGTCCGCGTCCAGGCGAACTGCCGTTGGCAGCCAGTGCCATGCCGCACAGGCTGGTGACGGCGACGTTTCTGCCATAGGCACCGGTTCCGAACGATCCGTCTTCATTCTGTTGCCCCGCCAAGAACTTCAACCCGGCCTTGATCGATCTGGCCACGCTGGGGGTGACCACGTCGGTGACGGCGCCGCGCCCAATTGGACCTTGAGACGCGGCGACGGAGGCATCGCAGGCCAGAAGGGCGCCCGCGCCCAGCCAACTCAGCGACTGCCTGCGATTCATCAGGATGGACTTCGCGACCATGGATTGTCTTCGCGTTCGATCAAGAGAAACGGTTCACTTGCCAGGAGCTGACTCGCGGCCCAGCAGGGAACAGCCTGTTGTCTGCCAGCCGCGCACCCCGCAAACGGTTCTTGAGACGTTGCTGAGTTACTCGGGCCGTTCGTTGGCAAGTCGCTTGAAGTAGGCTTGAATCAATTCATCGTATTGTGGCAGAAACTTTTCGTGCAATGGGGTCTCAACTTGCCGGCGGACTTCATCAGGCAGGTGCCCCCACAGTTGGCGGAACAACGGATTCGAGCCACGTTCGCCGTGGTCGGAATCCAGGCGTGTCCCTTGCCCACCTGTCGATCCGGGGCGATCTCCGGCGGAGGTGCCCGGCGGTGCAGCCCGACGCTGCGCTGCACTCTGTTGCGACGACGACTGTTGTTGCTGTTGCCTCTCGATGAGCTGTGTTAAACCGTCGACAATCTGGCGTTGGACCGTCAACGTCTGTGACGACGTGTCGTGATTGCGGAGTCGCCCCTGGGCTTCCACCATTCGCTCTGCGATGTCGCGTAATGGATGGTCGCCGACACGACCGGTGCTGGTCCGGCCAAGGTCTTCGCCATCGCTGGTTTGGGCTTCATGGGGATTGGGCGACGGGCGGTCGGCCGGTGTTTCGCCAGGCTGGAGGTTGCTTGGCTGGCGATTTGCTGGCTGGGTGTTGGCGGCCGGATCACGAGCCGCTGGCGTGCCAGTTGCGGGGATATCTATTGCGGGGATATCTGTTGCGCGAACGATGGGAGCCTGGCCGTTGGCCGTCTCACTGGTGAACGGAGCCACGGTAGTGGATATCATCAACGCCGTGACGGCCAGCAAAGCCATGATCGCTTGACGTCGCACAATTTCGATGCATCGCTTCATCTCAGTCCTCGATGAACCCGGGAATGTTGGCTTTACGCAATGCGTCATCAAGATCGGGGGTCGTTGTGGCTGGCGCTTGACTGGCGGGCGTCTCCCGTTGCCCTAGCAGCGACGAGACCAGGTCAGCCAGTTTTTCCTGGCGGACTGCGAGTTCGGCCATATCCGCTTGCTGGTCGGCGGAAAGCCGCCCCGTTGCCTGCCGTGCCTGATCGATTTGGGAGGTTCGCTGGTAGATTTCCAATTGCACAATTCGCAAGAGTTGCAGGTCTGCCAGGCTGATTCTCTGGCCAGTTGGCTGTGAATCGTCGGGCGGGGCGGTCGGGTCACCAGGGGGACCGGCTGCAGTTATCGCATTGGGACGCGGCGGCTGTAAAGCGTCGGCCAGACGCAACAATTTCGCCTCCGCGCCGCGTTGCAGTTCCAACGCGGAGGGGCTGTGCTTTGCATCGCTCAGGAGCCGAGCCGCCTTGCCCATCAATTCGTTGGCCTCACCCAGGATATAACGCACGACAGGGCTCGGTTGCATGGCGACCGCGTCGGCAACCTGGCCGGCAAGGCCCTCTTGTTCCGCGACCAACGCGCCGACGGTCCGGCGACGGACGGAAACGTCGGCCGGCGCCGTGCCGGGGTCGTCCTGGTTCAGCATCTCTTGGGTGCGATTGCTCAAATGTACTTGCCGTTTGAGCCAGCCTTGAACGCGGTCGAGCAAGGCGGCCCGCGGATCTTTCGGATGCTGCGAGATGGCATCGGAGATTGCTTCGAGCCCAGCTTGAACGGCGCGCTGCTGCGCAGAAGCGGTGCCGATCTGGTTCTCCCGTAGACTGCGCTGAGCCTGATGTGCGGCCGATGCGAGGTCGTTCTCTCGGGCTGCCTGGATGGCACGACGAAGCATTGTCTGCAGTGTCGGGTCGCTCGATGTCTCGCCCTGCTGAAGTTGCTCGATTTCCGACAGCACGCGATCGGTTTGGCGGGCCAGTTGGGCTTGCCGGTCGGCAAGTTGCTCCAGTAAGTCGACTTCCGTATCGGTCAGGTCACGACGTTTCTTGCCTACGGTATCCAAGGAATCGGTCGCCTGAATCAACTGCCGCTGCTGCTGCCGCAACTCGGTGACATCGGACGTGATCCGCCGCACGTTGCTCCACTTTGCGAATCGCGCAAGGATGGCTTCCAGCGCGTCGACGACCTGTTGTTGCGTCTGCTGCGAGGACTCGAGCGAGCGGTGCACGAGTGAACGGTCGGTGGCATTCGGCATCCTGCTTGCCGTCTTGGCGACCTTGACGGTGCTGGCGAGCTCGTGTTCGATTCCCGGCAAGATCGCGGCGTCCAGGTCGAGCAGCTGCTGGTGTGCGGCGTGCAAGCGAGCGGCAACGTCGGGTCGATCGACGCGATTTGTCGCGAGCCTTCGTAACAACGACTCTGCCAAGGGCCTGGCGCCATTGGGGCCGCTGATAAGTTGCCGGATTTGCTGCTGGCCCCACTGGGTCGCCTGCAGCGTCTCTGCATCCGGGATCGAATTGGCCCAATCAACCGAACTGACCAGCCGCTCGGTTTGGCTGTGGGTCTGGCGTTGCAGCGCGAGCGATTTTTCGATGCGTTGCCGTAGTTCGCCTTGGTCACGATCGAGTTCCGCGTCGAATTCCGCGACGGAAATGATCGTCAGTCGGCGGACGCTGCTCGTCCCGGTTTGAGGCCTGTTGTCGGTTGCGACGATGTGATACTCGACGCTGTCGCCCGCCTCCAGGTTGAGACCCTCGAGATCCCAGGTTGAATCGATGGTCCGCCGTTCGCCGACCGATCCTGGGGCTGTCGCTGTCGGTTGACTATCTTGTTCCGAAACCGCCAGCAGGGGCCAGGTTTTGTCGAGGTGCACCAAATCAGCGGACCGGATCGCGAGGTCGTCCTTAATCGTTACGCGGATCGGAATCTCTGCTCCGGGCAGAAACGCGTCGTTCTCCTGGGGTGATTCCAAGACGACTTCAGGGGCGAGATCCTCAACCACCGTCACGTCGCAACGGAGGTCGGAGGTTACGACGAGTCCACCGCGGTCCTGGATGCGAAACTCGATCTGTCCGGATTCGTGCGGTGTCCATGCGGGTGACGCGTCGGCAGGAATCTGAAATCGCTTGCCGTCTGGCGATAACCCCACTTCAGGCGCTGTGGTCAACGTCGACTCAATCGTGACGGACTCGACGGCCGCACTCAGTTGCCCCGCGATGCGAAGCTCGGAACCGGCCCAAGCGCGGATCAAACGACTCGCCTTCTCCGGTGGTAGACCGGTGTATGCGGGCGGGTGCACGATAATTTCCAAATTGCTGATCTGAACAGGCTCACGCACTTCCAATGCGTGCCACGCCATCGAGCGGTCGTCGCCGCCGCGGGCGCGAAACAGGAGCCCCTGCGTCACGTTCGTCAGTCGAGCGACGAGTTGTCCGTCGACTTGCTGGATGACACGCGCGGCCGGCTCATCGTCTTCCGTGAGTTTGATTTCGAATGTTGCCGATGCTGGCAGGTGGCCGTTGCGATCGACCAACCGGGCTTCAAAGTCGCTGCCGGTCGCCATGACTCGCGGAGGATCAACAAACTCCAGCTGATTCCATTGCGGCCAGGGCTCGCCATGCAGCGGCTTGGCTAAACGTCGCAGGATAATGCCGGCCGCCGGCAGGTCCAGTGCGCATAGCAATCCCGTGACGAAGGCGACGAGAACAAAGCCGCCGATCGCGCGGCGGGCGCGGCGGCCCTCCAGGCATTCGGAGATATTCAGCGTCGCGACCAGGCGATCGGTCTCGGCAATGACCGACTCCTGGAGTGTGGGTGAGCCCATGGGGCGCTGACTGGATGGTGAAGGTTCCGCCAGGAATGCCAGTGAGCTGGACAGGCGCCCTTGTAGTTGTGGAAACCGTCGTTCGATGAGCTGCGCGACCAGGAGATCGCTGGCCCGCTTTCGTAGCAATGGCAACAGCAGCATGCGCCAGCACGTCACGACCCAACAGCAGACGACCATGGAATATCCGATACCGCGCACGATCGGGTCCTGGGGACGAACGAGATAATCGCACAACCCAATCGACAGTGTGACCAGCAGGTTCAAGGCGGCCCACCAGCACAACCGCTGCACAAGCAAGAGGCGGTGCGCCTGCCGCCCTACCGCCCGGACTTGTTTTCGTAACGGATGCAGTATCATAGTCCCAGCGCCCCCAAAAATTCGAAGCCGCTCCCCCTGCCCTTCCCTGCAGCCCGGCGGCACGCGAGCGGTTTCTTGTTTATGGAGGTCGAGTGCACTGCAACGCTCGCGAAAAACGGGGCAAGCCGTCGCTGCCCAGTGGTCCGCAGGCAGGTGGCGGCGATCAGCAAAGTCTCGTGAATTATACCATTCCCGCCCGTCGTCGGAGCAGCCACTCCAGGCTGATCAACGCCACAAACAGTCCGGCCAAGATCGGCGAATTCCAAATGGGGATCGCTGGCAGCGATTCAATCGGCACCTGCCGGCCACGCGGCAGGTCGCGCAGCAATCGATCCGCGGTGTGGATTGAATAAAAACGCCCCCGTGATTTTTTGGCCGCGAGCTTCAGGTCCGATGCATTCATTTGCAGATGCACCAACTCGCTTTGCGGTGCGACAACACGCAACGTGTGGGCGGCCGGCTGCGGTGAGATCTGTGGCGACACCAGCCAGATTCGATACACGCCGGGCTCCAGATCATCGAGCGAGCCAGAAAATGTGCCTCCACCCTCGTCCCGCGATAGGCCGACTTCGCGACGAGAGCCGTGGGAGTGCTCGACCATCACCGTCGCGGGGGTCTCGTCGCCAATTCCATTCGGGCTGGTCGCCAACCGCAAGCTGATCCGGACCGTATCGCCCGTCTGGTATTCGTTGCGGTCGGTTACAAGCTGAGCCTGCTGGTCTTCGGACAGTAATTTCCCCCGGCTCAGATAGCGGAGCATCTGTAACCAATAACGATCGTAATGCTGCCGGCGGTCCGCATGACGGGACCAGCGGTACGTCGCGTCCATGTTGTGTGCAACCACTTTGCCGGCTCCAACAAACTGCATCAAAATGGCGGGCAAGGGTTCACCGCTCGGATTCGAACGGGTCGGGTGAATTGCCAGGATCCGTGCCGCCGGCTTAACCTCCGGAGTTTCCAGCAGCCAGTCCATGCCGTCCAGATTTCGCCAGATCGCTTTTGTGTTGGCTGGCGAATCACCCAATTGTAAATGGGGCGTCTCCAGCCCCAGCGGTGTGGGCAGGAGGGAAAACGTCTCGGTTAACGGGATTTCCGGATTCGGTATGACGGCAGATTCAAGAGCGAAGGGAAAGAGCGGTGCCAGCGGGGTGTCCCGGTAGGCCCGAGGCGTAAACTGACTACCGCTCAGAAAGACGATGCCGCCTCCGCGATCGGTGACGAATGTCGCCAGGTTTTCGAGGATCGCGTGACCGAGGAACGCGGGGTTCACGTCGCCGAAGATGACCACGTCAAATGCGAATAACTCGTCACGGGTCACGGGAAAGTCGGTCTGCGCCGTTGCATCCTGGTCGGTATGCTCAACATCCGCGGATTGCAAAATCGTTGTCAAGTCGACCGCCTTGTCGGCGTTGCGCGTACTCTTGACCGCTCGGCCGAGCAGATCTTTGAGTGAACGATACTCGTAGCTGGGGTACGCTTGCACCATCAGGACGCGGATCTTTGAATCTCTCACGTCAATTCGCTTGGTCAGGCGGTTGTTATCGGCGTTAATTTCACCATCGAGCGGGAGTAGCTCGATGACATATTCCACCACCCCCTCGTCCTCTGGGCGGTGGGTCAGTCGAACGGTCTGTGGTGTGCCGGCTTCGGTTAAGACGATGGAGCGATCTGCCAGCACGAGGGAGCTGTCCTGACGCCGCAACTGCACCGTCGCCGGTTGCCCTGCGTAACCGCTGGCCCGAACCGTAAAGTCGAAATTGACGACGTCGTCGACGAACACGACATCGTCCGTCAGCAGATCGGTAACCAGCGCGTCGCGTGGCGGTGATTCATTGCCAATGCCGACCAGCAACAGCGGAATGGCTCGCTTGCGGGCGAATTCGGCCGCCTCGGACAAGGTCGCGCCGGACGTTGTCGCGCCGTCGGTCAGCAGAATAATGGCCGCCGTCGGTCGCCCCCGTTGCGCCTGGAGAATCTGCAGCAGGCAGACTCCCAGTCGGCTCGTCTCGTCCGTCGCGGCACGCTGGGGCAGATCGGCCTCCCAGGCATCCAAGTCGGTCGATTGGCGGACGGCTTCCTTGCCAACGTAAAAGGGTTTCAGATGATACCGGTCGGTCAAGTCACGCAACCAACCTTGATCGGGACCGATCAACAAACTCTTGCCGAGATTGAGACGCGTGGCTGCTTCCAAGCCCGCGCGAGCCACACGACGCTCG
>JAUIHJ010000383.1 GCA_030432015.1 bacterium | reverse complement strand
CCCCTTTGTCCAGGTTGTTTTTCGCGGACAATCGATGCACGAGTGGGTTGACCAACAAGTTTCCGCGGCCCAGACAAATGCCAGCGAACTGGAAAGCTCGCTGGCAACGTTGCGCTCGCAACCCACGCCGGTTGATCAGCGCGAGATGGTGCAACGAAGGCGCGAGATTCGCGGGCAGGAGTCGCGTCTCAAGTCCGAGCAGACGGCACTCGCTCGCTACCTCTGGGTCGAGCCGTATATCAAGTCCTACTTGCCGCGTGATCCCTTTCAAACGCTGTTGGTGATCGTTGGCATCATGGTGATTGGGACGGGCCTGAAGGACGTCTTTCTGGTCGTCAATATGATGGTCGTCGAGCGACTCGTCCAACTGACCACGTTTGACCTCCGCAAGCAGTTTTTTCGACAATCCCTGCAACTGGATTTGGCAGCGTTCGGTCAAGGCCGCGACACAGAACTGCTCAGCCGTTTCACCAACGACATGTCCGCCTTGGGGGTCAGTTTAAATCACTTGTTCGGCCGCGCGATGCGCGAGCCGCTGAAGATGGTCGCGTGCCTGGCGATCGCATGCACGATCAGTTGGCAACTGCTGCTCCTGTCGTTGTTGGTGGCGCCTCCTGCGCTGCTGCTTATGCGGAAGTTGGCATCTTCCATCAAACGGGCGAATCGTCGCGCGATGGAAGAGATCGCACAGCTGTACAGCACGCTTTCCGAGTCGTTTCGAGGGATCCAAACGGTGAAGGCCTTCACGATGGAGCCCTACGAGCGGAATCGGTTTCATCTCTCGGCGAAGCAGTTGTTCAAGAAGTCGATGCGGATCGCCTTTTACAATTCGTTGACCAAGCCGCTGACGGAAGTCCTGGGGATCGGCGTCATTTCTCTCTCGCTGATTGCCGGGGCCTATCTCGTCCTCGAGCAGGAGACGCACCTGCTGGGGATCAAGATGTGCGACCGCCCGATGGAGATCGGCCGGCTGCTCTTGTTCTACGGCATGCTGGTGGGCGTGACCGACCCGATTCGAAAAATGTCCGACGTCCTCGGCGCGGTGCAGGGAGGCGTCGCGGCGGCCGATCGAATCTTTGCCTTAATGGACCGGGAATCTGAAATCTCAGATCCGGAACGGGCGCTGCCACTGCCGAAACCGCATCAGCGCATTGTGTTTGAAAAGGTCGATTTTCACTACAACCCCTCGATGCCTGTTCTGCACGGGATCGACCTCGAAATCAAGTATGGCGAAACCATTGCGCTCGTTGGCCCCAACGGCTGCGGCAAAAGCACACTCGTCAACCTGATTCCCCGGTTCTTCGACCCGCGTGCCGGCTCGGTGCGGCTGTCAGATATCGATCTCCGCGATCTGCGGCGACGCGATCTGAGGCAGCGAATCGGCATCGTCTCGCAGCAAACACACCTGTTCGACGACACGGTGATGAACAATATCCGGTATGGCTCACCGCAGGCCTCAGACGAAGCCGTGATCGCGGCGGCCTGCCAGGCACACGCCGATCGGTTCATTCGCGAGAAACTGAATGATGGCTACGACACGATGGTCGGCGCCGGCGGAGGACGCTTGTCAGGTGGACAACGGCAACGGATCGCACTGGCCCGTGCCATTCTCCGCGATCCCGAGATCCTGATCCTCGACGAGGCGACCAGCCAGATCGATATCGAAAGTGAACAGCTGATTCATCAGGCCCTGGAATCCTTTGTCACGGACCGCACCGCCATCATGATCACCCATCGACTCTCGACGCTCACACTGGCCGATCGTGTCGTCGTGATGGAGGCGGGCCGGATTGTCGACATCGGCAAGCACGCCGATTTGATGCAGCGTTGTCCCCTCTACGGTCGTCTGCACGACATTCACTTCCAGAAAACCGGCTGAAGCGAGCCCCGCTGGACCAATATCCGCCGCTCGACTGCGACGGCTCGCCGCCACAGGCTGAACATCACAGGTTGAACACCAAGGGTTGAAATGCCCTTCGCGCGACCGGATACTGAGAGCCACTCGTCCCGTGAAGCCATGGCATCATCCGGTCGCCAACCACCGTCGATCAACCTGGAGTCTCCATCATGAAAAATCGTTCGACCTTGATCGCGCTGGCGATCACCGTTTTCTTCGCTTCGACCGGACTGCGCGCTGCAGAGGATCAGCCGGTGCGAATGGGCTGCGGGCTGATGACCTTCGACACCGTCCCGGGATGGGGTCTACGCCCCGACGGACAATCCGCCCTGGGTTCGACACACGGCGCGGTCGTGATCGACGCGATGGGCAACATTTATACGAGCGCCAACAAAGGGGTTGTCGTCTTCTCGCCCGATGGCAAAGTCATTCAATCCTATCTCGGCCCGCAGTACTCAAGCATCCATGACATGGAAATTCGCCAAGAAGAGGATGGCGAATTCATCTATGGGGCGCGCAACGCAAACGCCGAGGGAATCAAGTTCAACGCCCATAGCGGCGAAATTGTCTTGAAGTTACCGTTCCCAGAAGAGTCCGGCCTGGGTCTCAAGAAGTTCAACCCCACGGCCATAACGGTCGCCCCCAACGGCGATATCTTTCTGTCCGACGGATACGCGAGCAACCATATTTTCCGATTCGACAAGGCAGGAAAGTACCTTTCACATTTTGGCTCGAAAGGGAATGACCTCAAGCAGTTCAACACCGCGCATGGTATGACGTTGGATACCCGTTACGACCCGCCGCGGTTGCTGATTTGCGACCGTAACCATCAGCCGAAAGGACGCCTGCTGCACTATGATCTCGACGGCAACTTCATCGAAGAGGTCGTGACCGGACTTGGCATGCCGACCTCGGTCTCCATCCAGGGGGACTACGTTTCGGTGCCGGACCTGCACGGTCGCCTGGTCATTCTTGACAAGAGCAACACGATCATGGCGGTGCTCGGTCACAACCCAGACCCGAAGCAGCGAGCCAATTTCAACGTTCCTCAGGAAAAGTGGATCGAAGGGGTCTTCAGCGGGACGCACGGTTCGTATTGGGACAAGGAAGGGAACCTGTACGTTCAGGACTGGAACGTGTCGGGCCGGATCATGAAGCTGGTGCGAGTCAAGAAGTAGCAGTCGATGTCGACAGGCAGCGTATCTGGATCGTTGCTCCGCACGTCGCCGCTGCGCGCCGAGCCTTGAGCGACTTTGCGGCCTGCTTCCTTGGAACACGTCCCGTTGTGAGGCAATCCGTGGCCTTGCAGCCGATTCCGGTCGCTTGCCCAGCGCAGCTCAACGATGCCGCTCACGCCAGCGGCCCGAGACCGCGAGCGAGCAGGTCAGCGACGAGCGTTGGGTGGTCGGTGAATTGAACCGCGTCGAATCCGGCGGCCTGAGCGCCGGCCACGTTTTCGGTCCGGTCGTCGATGAAGAGAATCGCGGCCGGCTCGCAACCCGCGAGCCGGGCCGCCTGGGCATAGATTTCCTGCTCCGGCTTCAGGGTTTGTAACTCGAAGCTCAGGGCGACGACTTCAAACTGACCGGGCAGGTCGGGAAACGCGCTCGTGATGAACGACCAATGCGCGTCGTTGGTGTTGGAGAGCAGCCCCAGGCGACGTCCGTGACGGCGCAACTTTCCCAACAAGTCGATCACGGCTGGATTCGGTTCAAAAATATCAGACGCCGCGTGCGACAGCGCCGCGACGGACGACGTGGTTCCGGTAAGCTGACAAAACAGGGCGTGGAATTCCGCGGTCGTCATCTCGCCCCGTTCGTAGCGCAGCTCCAAGCCGGTGGTGAAGACCGCATCCCAGGCGGCAGCGGGTGAGGTGCCCGCCACCTCGGCCATCTGCCGTGCGGCGCGCTGATGGTCGAAATTCAGCAACACGTTGCCGAGATCGAAATAGATGAACTTCGGCGTCGGCAAATCACCGGCCGGCGTTCCTCGCCGCGTTGTAAGAATGTCATCCATGATGTGCCCGGCGAATCGCTAACCCATTAACGTACCGGCTTCGTTCCCAACGTCTTAATGCGAATGTTCCGGTACGACGCCAAAGCCGGTTGACCACCGTGGATTTGCAATGCAATTACGCCGCGTTTGGCGACGTCGTCGGTCTCGACGAAATCGACCGTTTGATAGCCGTTCAGCCAGATCTGAATTCGCGGTCCTTCACAGCGGATGACGAAGTCGTTCCAAGCGGCCGGCTGGAGTGCTTCGGCAAGCTGATCCTGCGCGCCTTCGGCCAGGAACTTGCGGCGCCGCGATTCGTCATACAGCGCGCCCCAGATGACGTGATCGGCGCCGGAGATCCCCATGTCGCATTGGTAACCAATGACTTCATGATGGTTGGGGATTCGTTTGCTGCGAAATTGGATCCCGGCGTTCTTGCCTTCACCGACCAGTTTCGCCTGCAGGCGCAATTCGAAGTCTCCGAACTCGCGCCGCGTGCACAGAAATTCGTTGTTGGCAATCGGTGCGTCCAGCGATCCAGCGACGATCGCCCCCTGCTCAACACGAAAGATCTTCAGGTTGCCCTCCCAACCGGATAATGACTCGCCATCGAACAGCGATACGAACCCCGGCTCCGGCTCGGAGCTCCGGGCGTTGGCAGTGAACGAAGCACCGTGCCCTGCCAGGAACACAATGGCGAGCACAAACGAGGCAGCGTGGAAATTCATGGAGTCGACTTTCTCAACGAGTGGTTTTCATTTTCGCGCCGGTCGAGCCCCTGCTTGACCAACTCGATCCAGTTGTCGGACGGCAACCCGTAGGGCCGAAACTTCTCGAACTGGCCCTGCTCTTCACTGTACAGGATTGCACGATGGTCGCCGAGTCGGCTGGCGATGGGCGAATCCATCAGGTTGGCCGAATCCGTGGCACTCATCTGGAACAGAATCCGATGATCCAATTCTCGCAGCGACTGCCGATCAAATGTGCGGTTGACGCTATTATACGTGTCGCACCAGATCATCGTGTGAACGCCAAACGCGGGGCCATCCCGGAGGAGCGTCGCCAGGTGCTTGTCCGCGGTGACCGGCTTGTCGTCATCCATGCTGAAGCTGAAGTCGTCTTCCCCGCGGCGAAAGTCCCGGAACCGCGCCAGGTCGTAAATGACGACAAAGATCGGCGCCAGGCCGTCGTCGCCCGCTTCCGCACGACGACTCACTTCGTCAGCCAGGTCCGCAATGGTCGCCCCGGCATCCTTGGGTTTCACAACGCTCGCGTCGATCGGCAGATCGGTCGCCAGACGCCTCCAAAAATCGATTTCGGGCGACTCGGGCCGTGTGCCGTCGAAAACGTAAAAACGGGGAATCCAATCGCTACCCGCGCGCCCGGTGACTCCGGCCGCCAGGCTCAAAAGGCAACTCGCCAAAATTCCCGTGGCGAGCTGTTCCTGTTGACCAACGATGAGCAAATTCCCGCCGCTCTGACGTCGCATCAGAATCGATGTGGGATCTTTGATGGCGACAGCCGCGCCCAACCAGGCAGTCGGTACCAGCGGGGTGGCTGGTTGTGCTGCATCGAGTGCGGCTCGCAGCAGCGGATTGCCGGCAGGATCAGCCGGCGCGTTACCCTCGAAAACAATCATGGGCTCGGTTCGCATCCCTTGGTCCGACGCCATTTGCGCCAGCGGCACGAGGTATTCCTCCTGTTCTTCGGCCGAGAGCCAGACCACTTGAAAGGGATGGTTGCCTTCAAACAGCCCGTTGGCATCGTTGTAGATCGCATCCCCAGGACGGCTCAGCAGCCGCGCCGCCGTGTTGTCTTCGCTCAGAATCAAATGTGAATCGGCTTCGCTGCATTGCAGCGCCACACGAACCGCCATCTGCCCAATCGTGCTGCGTGCCAGCGAATACGCCCCCGCCAGCGTCTGCGATCCCAACAGCACATGAATGCCGAACGCCCGACCTTGCCGCACCAGCCGATCGAGTAGCAAGGCGGCATCCTGGGCGACCTTGTCATCCGCGACAAAAAACTCCTGGAATTCGTCGATCACCAGCAGCAACCGCGGCATGGCGACATCGGGATTGGCGTTGCGGAAATTCTTGATGTCCTGCACGCCATGGTCGCGAAACAGATCGCCTCGTACTTTCAATTCGTCGTCCAGACGCTGCAGGACGCTCATGCCGAATTCGCGTTCACTTTCGATCGCCACCACCCGGGCGTGAGGCAGCTTCAGTGTCGCGTAGGTCTTGAACTCGACCCCCTTTTTGAAGTCGATCAAGTAGAACTGTATTTCTTCCGGATTGTAGTGAATGGCCGTGTTGGTGATCAGCGCGTGCAGCAGGGTTGATTTTCCGGAGCCGGTTTTTCCGGAGATCAGCACATGTTGCGACGTCCCTTTACCCAGTTTCATTGTCTGCAACTTGGTGGCCCCGGCGCGACCGAGTGCGACTTCGATGTGGTCCCGGCTGTCGAAAGTCCACCACTTGTCGCGCGGCGCGGCGACGGTCTTGAATGGCACTTCGACCCGATTCGCTTCCTTGGCCCGCTTGCCGAACACTTTGATAATGTTGGTGAGACATTCATCGGTGGGCGGCCGATCCAGCTCCAAGGGAAGATCCTTGATATCTTCATCGAGCCAACAAAATCGCTTGCCGTTCCACTGCACCGTCACGGCGTTTTGCTCGAGATCGGCGAGGCTGAAGTTGCGTGGAATCTCCTGCTTCGTATCGACGCTAAGAATGCTATACACACCGCAGCGCGCTCCGCTGTTGACGATGCTCAGCAATCTCGCGGCCGACTCTTCGGAAAATCCCGCCGGAAAATTGGCTGCCACCAGAATGTGAAACGGCTCGGCGACTTCCCCGGCGTGGCGATTGTATTCGTCGATGGAACGAAACTCGTTTCGCAAATACGTTTGGATCACATCCTCCATGTGCTCGGTGAGGTCGGTCAACCGCTTGTTAATGTGTTCGGCTTCCGTCCAGATGCGATGTGTCACCAGGCGTTCGTCAAAGTCCGCCAGGTGCATGAAGGCGGAAAAGTCCTGCCCCAGCCCGACCGGATCGATGATCGTGAAGCGGACTTTACCCGGCGGCAGTGACGTCAGCAGGCGCAGCATCGCATTCTGCATCGCGGCATTGGCGACCGAGCGTCCCTCGCCCCAAGTCTCGTAGAGCATCGTGGAATGTTGGGCGAATGACATGATGGCAGGCAACTCGAACGTGGTCCGCTCGGTGGCCAGGTCTGGATCCTTCGAAATGCCTCCGTCGAACATTTCCAGACCGATGTGGTAGCGACCGAAGCCCAGCGCGGGCAGTTGTGGGTCGGGGGAATTCCAGTGTTCCCAATCGGCGGTTTCCCATTCAGGAAAGCGAGTTTCGCAGAACTCCGTCATGGCCGCGAGGTTGCCTTCAAATGCCGCAATACCCTGCTGCCAGGCCTCGACCGTTCGCTTCCAGCTGCGTTCGAACGCATCCCGCCCTGCGGCAATCTCCGCTTCCTGGGTCTCATTCAGATGTTGGATCTGCTGCTGGCTGGCCTCCTGCGCTTGCTGCCGCAACTGTTCGAAATGCTGGTTGATCTGGCGTTGGTTGTCGTCACGCTCGCGCGCGAGTTGATGCTGCAACTCCTGGAGCGCATCGGCGGAACGGGCCATTTGCGTCTCGCGCTGGTCGTTGATTTTCTTGACTCGCACATTGCGTTCGGCGTAAAGCCGGGCGACCTGCTCGTCCATCTCTCCCTTAAGCGTGTAGCGCTGCTGATCGGCCTCGGCGGTCGCCACGGCGCGGGCGGCCTCCAGCGATGTGTCGGCGTTGGCCAGATGCTGATGAAATTGTTGCATCCCGTCGATTGTTTGCCGCACCATGATCGGGCGCACAATCACATAGATGATGGCAACCAATCCCAACGCGATTCCGGTACTGCCGGCCATCCACAAGGGACCGGTTCCGGACGTGTCGAGCGTCCAGGCTGGCAGGTTGAGGAATGAAAAGTCGTCGATCTGGTCTGGATTGGTCACAACACCGACCGCCACAGTGAGGGTCAGGGCGACACCCGCGGTCAGCAGCGTAAACCACCAGCTTAAGATCCGAGGCGCTCCCTGCCGTGCCAACGCGTCGAGGTGATCGC
>JAUIHJ010000382.1 GCA_030432015.1 bacterium | reverse complement strand
TGGCGATAGGTCAGGCGCTGCGGCGGATTCTGTTGAGCGACGCGAACTCTTCGTTCTTGGAAAGCGATATTTCCAGCGGCTTGCGGATATCCAGATGGACATCCCGCTGCGGAAATGCGATGCAAATGTCGGCTTCTCGGAAGGTCGCATCGATGCGCTGGCGAACGTTGCTCTGCACGCGCCGCCCCTCCATGTGGGTCCGCATCCGGACCCAGAAGTGAACTTCGAAATCCAGTGAGTTGTCGCCGAAACCGTTGAACAGGACGATCGGCTCCGGTTCGTTCAGGGCCTGAGGTTCGTCGTTGACGGCCTGTCGCAGCAGATCCAAAACGTCGTTGACGGGCGAGCCGTAAGCAACACCCACGGTGACGCAAACACGAATGTCGTTGTTCGAGAGCGTCCAGTTGGTCACGTTGTTTTCCAGGAATCGGCTGTTGGGAACAATGATCTCCAGGTTCGATCCGGTCCGAACTCGCGTGCTCCGCGTTCCGATATGTTCAATGTTGGCGTGCAGGCCGTCGATCTCGACCAGGTCTCCGACGCGAATCGGCTGTTCGCCCAGAATGATCAAGCCACTGAGAAAGTTGTTCAGGATATTCTGGCTACCGAAACCAACCGCGATCGCCGCTGCACCGCCCAGGAAAGTAAAAACCGTGAGCGGAATATTGAGCATATCCAGCGTCACGAATCCACAAATGACGGTCATGGTGTAGAAGGCGATCGTTTGCAGCGCCAGTGATGCACCTTCGTGGATGCCGAACCGAGGCAGCATGCGTTTGCCAAGCATTCGGCTCAGGTGGCGCGACAACAACCAGCCGCCGAGCAGCATTAGCACGGCGATCAAGATCTTGCCGAGCGTGATGGGGCGGTCGTCCACGACCAGCACTTCGTAGGCCCACCAGTCCTGGAGCACCGGCCAGAGGTTGGCGAATCCCTGCTTCAGTGTATTGGCGCGGCTCTCGCTGGTAAGCACATCGTGGAACCGTGTGATGAACCGGTCCGCTTGATGTAACAGACTCGCGCGCGACTCGGCCACTTCGAGCAATCCACGCGTCAATTGCACATGGGGTGATTCCGGTTCCTGCCGGTTGCCTGCCTCGAATTGCGGCAGGCCGAGTCGGGTCTCTTTCAATTTGAGTTCTTGGACGCGGCGCGCGTTCGAGAAATGGCCCTGGAAATTGCCTAACTGGTCCAGCAGTCGCGAGGTCTCGGCGGCGGTGGCGACCCCGTTCTCAACACGAAACCGCTGGTTCCAGGCATACCGCAAGATCACCAGATCGGCGAGCGACGCGTTGATTTGGCTCATCGCCTGACGGACTAAGTCATGCTCAATTTTGCTCGACATTCCAAGCGTCTCCTGAGGCGAGACAATCTTGGCCGCTTCGTCCAGAGTGCCCACCTGTTGAAGTTGAGCTTGAAGTGACGTCAAGCGATGCCGCAACTCGTTCTCCTGGCGGGCCAGCTGAGCCAATTTGACTTCAAGATCCTGTTGCGTGAACGGCGCGTTGGCCGACACCATGGCAATCGCGCGGGCCAGCGCCTGATCGCGACGCGTTTCAAATTTCTGCTCTTGCTTCTTGACTTCCAAGCCCAACTTTCGCAGCTCGGCAAGTTCGGCGCAAATGCGACAGGCAAGTTCGACGTTCACCAACTGTCGCTCGACCTTGACACGTTCCGTGGAGTCACCCGCGGAGGCCAACGTCTCGCCGATCCTC
Source organism: bacterium (assembly GCA_030432015.1). GTDB lineage: Bacteria > Planctomycetota > Planctomycetia > Pirellulales > Pirellulaceae > ARS98. The sequence continues at coordinate 6,304 of JAUIHJ010000382.1, read as the reverse complement.
CGCCGCTCGCGGTTCTTCCGCTCGACCTCCTGCTTCGCCTGTTCCACGAGTTCGATCGCCGTTTCGATTTCCAGCTCGAACAGGCTGTTGCGGGCCTGAGCATCGGCGTAGGTGTCGAGCAGTTTTTCCAGCAGCAGGAATGAAAATGGCGGCTTCTGGTCGATCTCTTCGATGACCAGTTGTGAAGGGTCATCGGCAGCGGCGGCGAGTTGCGTCTGGAGCTCGGCGCGGTTTTCGACCAGGACTTCCTGTTGGGTCAAGATAAGGCCCAGGAAGCTAAGTTGCTCAATTTCGTACTTCAGCGAATTGATGAACCAGTCGGGCGCTTTCAGCGACGTGACCTCGGCCAGTTTCCGGGTGGCGTCGGCCTGCTGGGTTGAAACTTCCGAACCTTCTTGGCGTAGCTGAGCGACCGTCAACGAATCAACGGAATGCTCCGCGGCGTTCCCGGCGTGTGAATCGCTTGCTGCCTGGTTCGTTGTCGGATGTTCCGCGCCGGCCGGTGCGATCAACGGCGACCCGCTGGCGAACAGGCAGATGACCAAGCACGTTGCGAGCGGCAGTTTGGTCGCGTTGCGCGACAGGGTTCGTTGCATGGCGTGGTTTTCCGTGATGGCCCAAGTTGCTCATCACCTGACTTGCCGGAGGGTGAACGCAGTGTTCTAAGGAAGCGAGGTGGTGATGTTGGAGAGCTGGTGTGTGGTTTGGGAAGCGGTGGCTCGGCGGGCGGCAGGTTGCTCGTCAAGTGGCACTTGGCTGTTTGGGGTGGGAACAATTACCGCATTGGGACGCGGCGTACAAGCTCAGTTGTGGTCGCAACGCAATTGCCGGGTCGGCAGACGCATCACCGTTGCGATCGAGGCGGGCAAAGGTGCGTGTGTGTGAGCGTTCGCCGGATTGCGGTTGTTGAAAACGCGCGATCGCTCTAGACTTCGCCGCCCGATGCAGTGCCCGCCCATTGGTCCGGCTGCCGCACGGGAAATGTACGTGCTAGCCCACACCTCCCAGAATAAAAAGGACGCCACGATGAATGACCCACGGCCGCGATATCGGATTCGGAATTTTCGGAAGCTGTGTGTACGGAGTCTGTGTTTCCTGTCAGTCGCCTGGCTGTCGTGTCTCGGTGGGCACCCCAGTGCCGTGGCCCAGACCGCGCAGGACCAGACGGTTGAAACTGCCGCCAGGGTCTTGGACGAGATCATGGCCGTTCCGACACAGCAGATTCCGCAGTCCCTGCTGTCCAATGCGGCTGGCGTCGCGATCTTTCCGAACGTTGTCAAAGGTGGGTTTGTCGTCGGTTTGCGACATGGCCGAGGTGTCATCCTCGTGCGCGATGACAACGGGCAATGGCAACTGCCGGTTTTTGCTTCGCTGACCGGCGGCAGTGTTGGTTGGCAAGCCGGCTTGCAATCGACCGACGTGATCCTGGTCTTCAAGTCACGCCGTAGCGTCAATGGGCTGATGTCGGGCAAGCTGACCATTGGAGCCGATGCCGCCGCGGCGGCCGGTCCGGTGGGGCGCCAAGCGGCGGCGGCAACCGACGCCCGACTGGGTGCGGAGATCCTGTCGTATTCGAGAAGCCGCGGTCTGTTTGCAGGGGTCTCGATTGACGGTTCCGTGATCCAACTCGATCAAGGTGCCGCTGCTGGCTACTATGGCCAGCCGACGATTGGCCCCAACGGAGAACCGATTCCCTTGCAAGGTGCGGTGCCTGAATCGGCAGTTCGTCTGATCAGTCGACTGGTGCAATACACCGGTTCCCCCCAGGCCACTGCTGCGGGAGCCCCGGCGATGGTACCTGCCGCGACGCAGCCAGTCAGTGTCACAACACCGGCATCACCGCAATCCGAAGCGATCCGACGGCAGCTTGCGCTCAGTTGGCAACGCCTGTCGGCACTGCTGGACGATCGCTGGCGAGCTTACCTGGAACCACCGCGCGAGGCGTTGGTTCCCGGCCCTGCTCCGACGAGGCAGAGTCTCCAAGAGAAGATCCAGCATTATGCGGGCATCAACGCGGACCCACGTTACGCGGTGTTGAATAAAGCCCCTGAATTCGCCCAGACGCTGGAATTGCTCAAGCAATTCTCAGACTCGCTGGCACCGCCGCCAAATGCGAAATTAACGCTGCCACCTCCACCCCCATTGAATCCTGTTCCGGGCAACGGCACGGGCGTTCCCAACCCGAGGTATTAATAGCCGGGGCGCGATTCGGCCGCATGGTCGGTGCCAGGCTCGCCTTGGTGTCGTGACGGTCGAGCCTTCGATTCGCCTGGAGTGGTGATGGCGTATCGTTTCGAGTCAATTCCGAGCATTCGCAATTCCTGAAAGTGGCGGACGCCAATGGCCATGCGAACGTCGCAAGCCCGCCTCATTGCCGTTGTCGGCGTGCTGTTTGCGTGTGTCTGGCAAGATATGGCCCCCGGGTTCTGGAACCCAGCGGCCCTTGCCGACGATGGATTGCTCGCCGAACCAGAGTATTTCGAACTGGGAACGCCATCGCTGGTTGAGCCGTTGCCGGTTGCGGTCCCACTGCCGGAACCCTGGGCACTTGATATTCTGCCGATCGGGTTGATCTATCGCCCCTATCTCGCCGGCCCCAAAGAGCCTCGGACCGGCACGCAATTCGTCTATAGCGAGGCGGCCGGTTGGAACTTCGACACGTCGATTGGTGGTCAATGGGGACTATTCCGGCTCGGCACGGAGGATCCCGCATTCCCGCTGGGCGTGCAACTTGATTTCGAGGCAGCCGTGCAAATGCGGCAAAATAACCCGCTCGCACTGCGGGTCCTGTCGAGCGATGTGCGGGTCGGTTTCCCGCTGTCGTTCAGCCGCAACAACCACCAGACCAAGCTGGCGGTCTACTTTATACGCGCACATCCCGACGATGACGCGTTCCCGAACCTGGGCGACGACGAGTTTTTTCAGCGGCAAGCACTGGTCCTGGGGCATTCCATCTACCTGACCAATCGCCTCCGGATCTACGGCGAGATTGGCTACGCGCTTCGTTCGAACGTCAGCGAGCAATGGGAGGTGCAATTCGGAGCCGAGTACGCGCCGGTGATCCCGACAGGATTCCTCGGTGCGCCGTTTCTGGCTGCCAATGCGTACCTGCGCCAGGAAGCGAATTTCGGCGGTACGTTGACGCTGCAGGGAGGTTGGTCATGGCGAAACAAGCAGGGGCGACTGCTGCGGATTGGCGGTCACTATGCGAATGGAATGAGCAACCAGTTTTCCTTGCACGACAAGTACGAACAGCAAATCGGTGTGGGAATCTGGCACGATTTTTGACCCTGGTCCCTCCACTGAACGATCTTGATCGATCTGGCTTGACCGATCTGGGCTCGGTCGCTAATTATCGCTCCACAAAAATCGCCGGAGCCTTACTCCGCGATTGGTCATCAACAACCTTGCCCCCTGCGGGCCTGTCACACCCGGGAAAGAACCCACCGATGGCTCGATCAAGAAAGAAAGCACTCTCACAGCAGGTCGTGGGGGTCGCCACCACCGGAATGCCCGCGCCCATTCGCAAGTTCTTGGGTGCCCGAATCACCGCCTTGCTGATCGTGCTGATCACGCCCGTTCTGTTCGCCACCGGCGTCGTGTCGCTGGAGTGGCAGAATGGTCGCCCCAAGTTCGCTTTCAACAAGCAACGGGCCGAGGAAGTAAAGGAAGAAACCGCTCACAAGATAAAAGACCTACGGGATGAATCGGGCCATGACCGGAGTGGCCTGCAGAAGGTCTTTGCCGGCAACGGACACGACAAACCATCCAAATTTATGGCCGGACTGAAACCGAAAGAGACGATCGGTGAACAATTGTCCAACGGCGTCGAGGAAGTCCGGGAAAGTCTGGGAGGAGAGGCTAAGAAAGGATTCAGCTTGATTCCGAACTTTGAGGCAAAACCTGCACAGGGTGAGCAGGCGTCGCGGGTCAAGGATCTTTTCGACAAGCGTCGCTAGGAAGTCAGGTGCCGAAAAATGGAACCGGCATTGACGCAACGCGTCCTGCCGTAACTCCATGAGATTTTGCCGCTGCCAGTCGTTTGATAACCGGGCAGCGCCGGCGGCAACCAGCCGCAGCATCTCGGCAGAAGCGACGAGCGTCAAACCATTCAACCGAAACACGACGATCAGTTCACGATGTCAACCAGGATGGTTGACTTGAAAGGCAGGGAGGCCTCGCATGGCACGCAGGAAGTCCAAGTCTCGCATTGGATCGCGGTTCTTCAAACTCCTTTCGCTGCTCCTGATGGGCGTTTCGGCCAGTGGCGTCGGCGCCTACTTCAATCCCGATTGGCCGGTGATTGGACCGCTGGTCGAGGATCTTTCACGGCGGGTCGCCGCCTCGACATCAGGCGAAGGTGTCGGCGGTGGGAAACTCGGTGGCGGAAAACTGGTCCAGGCCTGGAATGACCTGAAAAGCGGTTCGTCCGCCAACGGCACAGTTCCAGTTTCGGTCCAGACGCCAACTCGCACCGGTTCGGTACCGGCCGATCTGGCCTCCTCGCAACGATCCCGTGACAAGCTGCTCATCGCCACGTTCAATATCCAAGTGTTCGGTCAGAGCAAGATGTCCAAACCCGATGTTGTCGGCGTGCTCGTGCAGGCTGTGCGTCAGTTCGACGTGGTTGCGATTCAGGAAGTTCGCGCTAAAGACGACGACATTCTGCCTCGATTTGTTGCCGCTATCAACGCGGACGGGAGTCGCTACGACTTTCTGATTGGTCCGCGTCTGGGCCGCAGCGTAAGTACCGAACAATATGCTTTCGTCTATGACACGACGCGCGTTACCCATGACCCGGCCAAGGTCGGCACGATCGCTGACCCGGCCGACGCCCTCCATCGCGAACCGTTCGTGGCCCGTTTTCAAACACTGGCCAGCCCGCCCTCGAGTGCCTTTTCATTCTGGCTGGTCAACACGCACACTGACCCGGACGAGGTCAAAGAGGAGGTTGCGGCGCTGGCTGATGTGTTTCAAGTCATGCGTACGGCCGACGCGAGTGAGGACGACGTGATCATGCTGGGTGATTTGAACGCCGATGAAACGCAACTCGGGAAACTCGGTCAGATCCCTGGAATCACCTGGGTCGTTAGCGGTACGACGACGAATACCCGCCGCTCGAAAGCCTACGACAATCTGTTGTTCGATCGGGACGCAACCCGCGAATACACAGGCCGCTGGGGCGTGCTCGACCTGGAAAGCGTGTTCGGCTTGTCTCGCGATGAAGCACTGAAGGTCTCCGATCACCTTCCCGTGTGGGCCGAATTCGAGGTCAAGGAAGCTGACGCGCGGCAGAATGTGGCCGAGCGAATTCCCGCGATGCGGCGATAGACTGGTCCGGCGACGTGGGCGCGACACGCCATGACGCACCAGATGTCCTCGCTTTCGCCGCGTTTCTTACCAGCATGGGGCTTTTTCACCGGCGGCACGAAGATCGGCCGCATCGCCCTTTGATACCGTAGTCCGGTGGTTGACTTGCTAGCAATGCGGGTCGAGCACTCCTCGCGTCTTCTTGGCGGACTACAATAGACAGGTTGTGCGCGGGTCTCCGACCTTTTGTTCGGCGTTCTGGTTCGGCGTTCTGGTTCGGCGTTCTGGTTCGGCGCAGGTCTCCGACCTCGTCGAAACGTCCGACCGAAGGTCTCCAGCTTCTGCTTTGGTTCGCGACATGATGTGAGACCTTCGGTCGGCGCTGGTGCGGGGTCGGAGACCCGCGCACAACCATACCTTCGGTCGGCGCCGGTGCGGGGTCGGAGACCCTCGCACAACCAGATTCCGGCGGGGTCGGACACCTGCGCCGAACCAGAGTCGGAGACCTGCGCCGAACCTGGAACCAGCGCCGAACCAGGGCGTCACCCACGTGAATCGAATTCTCACCATGAACAAGACCTGGCGTCGCAGATTGATCTTCCTAGCCATCGTCGTGGTGAGCCTTTTCGGCGCGGCGTTGTTGGCCCGGAAGTTTGGTGAATTCTACGCGCGTCGCGAGGTCGAGGCACAGCTGCGGAAGTTCAACGATGGCCCGGTCGAGTTTGGAGAACTCAAGTTGGGCTGGAGGCAAACCGTTGCGAGTAATATCCGACTCCTCGACCCGGTCGACGGCGATGCATGGCTACGAGCAGACCAGGTTGTCGCCAAAATAAGTTTTTGGGACGCAGTGCTCGGAAACGTGCAACTCCAAAACATGATTGTTCGTCGCGGCAGACTAACCCTTCGATTCGACGCAGCCGGCAACCTCATAACACAGCTTCCTTCGTTGCCGGCGGACGAGCCATTACCGTGTGAATCCGTCCGTTTCGACGAC
>JAUIHJ010000381.1 GCA_030432015.1 bacterium | reverse complement strand
TTCCAGTTGCTGGTCAGGCTCTACTGGACGGGCTTTCCACCCGCATGGTTCCGCTGAAAAGTTTCAGAGTTGTTGATTACATCTCATCCCCCTTTCCCAAGCTTTCTTGACGCAATGGGCCGTCACCGAAGCAGGGTGGCGGAGTCGTTAGTCGCGCCCAGGACGACAACTGTGCACCGAAGCGGCGGAAATCGAACGAGTCAGAAAACGTTCCTTTTGCCGCGACGCGATCGACGGTTCCCTAAGTCTAGCAATGACTTTGGTCGAGTAGTCCCAGATTCCCGTCTCGAAAAACAAAGCCCCAACAAGTCGTGGGAAATGCGATATTTGGGACAAGAACTTTGTTGCTTGTCGTCTGACGCTCTTGGCATTGCGCGCGTCGGTCTCTATTTCGTGGTCAAGAAATGCCTGCCGCTTCGCAGCTCCGGCGGGCGCAACCGGTGCTGTCAAACAGAATTCCTGGCGCGCGTCGGTGACTGCAGATCTCGCAGGCCGACGCACTCTGGGGTTTCCGACGAGCGTGGGAAAGCCGAGGTCAATCGCAAGCGAGTTTCACATCTCCGGTGTGGACGACCGAGGCACTTAGCGCGGAATTGCTGGTCCATGACATAACGTCCGCAGCGGCGAACTCAGGCTTCCGCGAGGACCAGGGATGTCGTGTCCTTGGTCACTTGTGCTTGAGATATCGTAGCACCCTGTGACGATTGCTCCAGGCAGGTCTATACGCCGCATTTGACACGTGAGACCCTGCATCGACTGGACGTATATCTCCAAGATCTTCAACGTAATCAGAACATCGTCCATTCAGGCCGCGACCTTACATTTTCAGATGTTTGAGAACGTAGCGCGAGCTCGCTGCCGCCTCTGTCGGTGCCTGTCGGGCCTGCTCCAAATAGAGTGCCAGATCCTCCTCCGAAATTCGGATCGCACCATGTCCCAGGCCGATGCGATGGCAGGCCAGCTTGCCCGCCTCCACCAGGGCGTAGACATTTTGCTTGGATACGTTGAGCCGCCTGGCGACGTCGCAAACTGTCAACACTGCACGGTTCTCCTTGAGCCTTAAGTCTTGCCAAAGCGTCCGTGCCGCCGTCTGCCGTCGCTTGTCCTTGTTTCCAACGTGTCTTCCGCAGGAGTTCCGGCATATCGACTCGAGCGTCCGCACGCTTGACAAAGTCCCACTGGTGTTTGGGTACCAAGATTCTGTCTCGATGCTTCAGGATCACCAATCCCGCCGGCTTGCTCTCCCGTTCACCATCAAGGAAGAGGTACATCGTCTTCGTCCTGCTACTGAAGCCAAAACGGTAACTGCCCCAAATCACCTCGCCAGGGGTGGGAGGCGAAGTGTAATGAAGAATCCACACACGGTTGCCCTGCACATGCCCGATGTCGATCGTCGATGGTATGCAGCTTAAACTCGCGGCTCTTCGCTCCCAGCAGATGCTCGATCGAGCGAACTTCGGCGAGCGCATACGCCCTCCGCTTCTCAAGGTCAATAACCATGGGCTGCTGATGTGTCGCATAGCCGTCGAGCAATCGGCCGTTGTCTGAGATCGCGTGTAATCGTCTCAGCCGCAGCGGGCACATGAACACCTCGAGCACCTTGTTCGGCTTGACAAGGTCGTAGTGGCTGATGCCGAAGACGACGCCATCGTCGGTGGCGACTTGCTCCATCACCGCGATGCGTCTATGAACGGCGCTCGGAATCGCAAAACCCTTTACGCCAACTTAATCCACAGCGGTCGCTCCGGTCGTGCCGCAGAGCCTCAACGAAGTTCGCCGCCGCAGTGAGGCAGCGTGACTCGTGTTGACGAACCAGTGGGCCGGTCGGCGATTCAACCCGATGAAACCGGATCACATCCCGTCACGGCAGCGCACTCGGGGGAACGCGACGTCACCGACTGCGGCTTGAGATCTGATCGACGTTACGCCGGCGTCTCATGTTTCTCAACCCATAGCCGCGTCAGCAGTTCTTCGTACTCGCGAGCCATCCGGCGCGCATGGCCGAATTGCTCGGCGTAGGCCCGCCCTGACGCGGCCAGCCCGAGCGCCCAATTCGGGTCGTCGCGCAGTTGCGATACGGCCTGGGCGATTTGTGCCGGTTGATCCGTGACAATCAATCCGTTGCGGCCGTCGCGAATCACTTCGGGAACCGCGCCCACCGCCGTGGCGACCACCGGCCGCCCACACATCATCGCCTCGAGCATCACCAAGGCGAACCCTTCGTGCGCTGACAACAGGCAGAAGGCGTCCATCGCCTGGTAATAATCACCCAGATATTCGCTGGCCGTGGCGAATGCGTATCGTCCAGGAATCAGGTCATTGGCCAGCTCCATTAATTCGCTGCGGAGGGGCCCCCAACCGACAAAGAGCCCCTTATAGGTCGGCGGCAAATGGCTCAGCGTTTGAATCAACAGGTGAGCTCGCTTTTCGCTGGAGAAGCGGCCCAGGTATCCCAGCAAAAAATCATTCTCGGCAAACCCGCAGGAGGCCCGGACGTCGCTCCGCGAACGTGACTGGGCGAGGCGGGCAGCGTCGATCCCGTTGAGAATGACCGTGGATGGTGCGCCGTGACAAACCTTGTCCTGAACCCCTTGGCTCACGGCAATCACGTGGTCTGTCACTTTTAAGCTGTCGTCCAGAAACTTCTGGGTCCATTCGCCGTCACCATGGGCGATAAAGATGCCCAGCTTCGGCGGGCAGTCGGCCAACCATTGGTCGAGCGCCACGCCCCAAAACACCAAAATGTCGTATTCGCGGCTGGCACGACGCACGGCTTCGGCGTTCCCGACCTCCACGACGGCATCGATGCGCCGCGCCAATTCGTGGTCGACCAATGTCGAGTCGGTCACAATCAACTTTTCCAGCCGGATCTTTTGTGGATCCAAAAACTTAACAAGATCCATGATCTGCCGTTCCGCGCCGCCGTTACTGAAACACGGCCCGATATGGACGGCGCGGAGTGGTCGGGCAGCCGGGTTATCGCCAGGGGCCGCGAAACTTTGCACTGGGAATTCGCCCCCCAACTCCTGCTGTGCCATGAATTCGTTTTCGCTGCCAACCTGTTCGCTCGAAGTTTCAAGATTCAAGAAGCTCGTCATGATGCACCTATTTCGATTCCCATGGAATGCTCAATGCTGGCGAAGTCTTTTTCCTCCAACCTCCCCCGCTACTCGTCGCGGTCCTTCGCACCAACAAATCTTGGGAGCCCTGCTCCCTGCCCCGCCGTTCGTAACACCGATCCTGCTGGAGGAATGAGAAAGTCCTCCTCCGATGGATCGCGCGGAATCGCGATGGAACCTGCCTCATGCAACGTGGCAATTTCACCATCCCGGCCAGCATGAGCGTCCGTCTCGGGACCGCGTTCCCAGTGATTGCCGCCAATCGTCCAGGCGGTCGCCGCGTAGGCTTGATGCTCTTCCGTCATGCCAATCAGCTTGCTGCCGAGAATCAAGTTGTTGACTAAGATCGGCTGGCCGCCGATCACCGAATCGCTGTCGAAGGCAATCCAGGAATACGTATTGAAGAAGGTGTTGTTTGAGATGCGCAGGTTACAATCGGTGGGCCAATCTCGCATTGCCACCCCAATCCCGTCCTCGCCTGCCAGAAATACGTTATGGGTGAACTCCAGCCCACGACAGGATTCCCAGAGGGCTACATTCGTCTTATTCGAAGAAAAAACGCATTCGGTGAGCACGACATCATGCGCTGGTCTATGTAACCAGACACACTGCGACGAGCCGCGATTGGTGATTGTGCAGCGTTCGATTCGACAAGGGGCCGCACCGGGAGTGGCAGCCGAGATAAAGACCTGCACCGTGGCATAGGGTCCGGTGGTCGAGCTGCTGTCACACGTAAGATCCTGCAGTATGACACCAGCCGCGGACCCTTCAATGAAAATCGCATGGCCCATCCCGGCGGAGCCGTGCACGAATCCGTGGACCGTGAAGCCACGCACCGTTACATCACGTGCATCGCGCAACCTGAGCGTATGGCACTCCGTCGGAGTGGCAGGTGGTACCGCAAGCGTGGCACCATGCGCACTGATCAGCGTGAGCCCCGCATGCCTGGGACCACCGACTTCGAGGGCTTCCTCATATCTCCCGTCGTCAACGACGCGGATCGTTGCGCCGGGCGCAGCCGCCGCCAGCGCCTCACGCAACGTACGAAAGCTGGCTTCCCCAGTCTTACCGACGGTCAGCGTTCGCGGCGCGGGACGGGTTGGCTGCGCCCCTACTGGCCCTGGTGTTTCATCCCCCGCGTTGGCCGAACTGGATGGAACACTGGATGGAACACTGGATGTAAGGCTGGGCGGCGACGAAGGTGCGATTGGTGATTCTCGATCGTTCTCACCGAGCATGGAACGCAGCGCTGGCCGCCCGACAACGGCGCCGCACGCCAGCAAGAGGAGGACGGCAAACGCGCCTCCCCAGTAGGCCCATGAAACCTTGTTCGCGCCGCGTTTTCCCCCCGCCGGCATTTCGCCCTGCGCGGGGGCTGCGGGCGACGATGCAACCGATCCTTCCGACTTGAGCATCGGCGTCTGCAGCAGGTTCGCCACTTGATCGGAATGAGCCTGATTGAGCATCGCCAGATGTCGATTTAACACATCGGCAACCTCGGCGGCCGATTGAAAGCGATGATCCGGATCTTTGGCCAGCAGTTTGTCAACGATCTCGGCCAGAAAAACGGGGGTGGCGGGATTCACTTTGTGAAGATTGAGCGGCCTATACATTTCGACCTTCCGCGCCATCTCTAGCGCGTTGCGGCCATGAAACGGCGAGTGCCCCGTAAGCATCGCGTGAATCACGCACCCCAGTGCGAAGAGGTCGGAGCGTGCATCAATGTGATCGCCGCGAACCTGTTCCGGCGACATATAGGCGGGAGTCCCGACCGCCAGCTCGCGCGATGTAAGCTCGATGTTGTCGATGGCCGCGCGCGCCAAACCGAAGTCCGCGATTTTGACTCGATCAACCTGATCCTCCAGCATGATGTTGCCGGGCTTGATGTCACGATGGATAACGCCTTGGGCGTGCGCGCTGGCGAGTCCCAATGCGATCTGCGCGCTCAGACGAATGACGCGAATCGGCTCAAGCGTCACCTCGCGCCGAATCTCCGCATGCAACGTTCGCCCGGACACCATTTCCATGACGATAAACGGGACCCCTCGATGTTCGTCCACGTCATGCGTAATCACTACATTCGGATGGTTAATCGCCGCCGCGGCGCGGGCCTCACGAATGAACCGGCGCCGCGCCACCGGATTCGCCGAGAGAGATCGATTCAGCATCTTGATCGCAACGTCACGACGAAGTTGCTCGTTGTGGCCTTGCAGCACCACGCCCATGCCGCCCTGCCCCAGCATTCTCAGAATGTCATACTTTCCCAGACGCCCGATCGCCTGGTCATTGCGAGAAGGACTGAAGAGCGAACGGTCGATGTTTGACTCGTCGAAGACCGGGCCTTGGTTCGCGAGGAACTGCGTTGATTCCATGTCGTCGGCCGATGGCATGTCATCGACTGGGTCGAACGGTCGTTGCAGGCGGGCACGGATCCAGAGTACGGCGTCTTCGCACCGAGTGCATGACTCAAGATGCTTGCGAATCTCATCACGCCGTCGCGGCTGCAAGCGTTCGTCGCAAAACTCGATGAGTTCCTGTTCGCGGGGACAGTCGCCTGGCATGTTCATGGCGTCCTACCTGCGCAAGCCATCCCGGGCGATTTGATCTGGAAATCAATCAGTAGCAGCGACCTTGGCATTGGTGGGAAGCGTCCTGTGCGTGTGGCCGGACGACCAACGAGAAAGGCTGGGCGGCGAAGTACGCGCAGATTTGGATTCATCACGCACACGTCAATGAAAGTCTCACTAGTATATGCAAGCAATCCCCATTTGGGGAGCACAATTCTCTCGATCTTACGTAGTAACTGACGCGTTCGATGTAATGTTTTTCGACTACAACGAATCCACCAGCATGATCGTTTCATGGTAATTCCGTCTCGAATCAGTCATCATAGCGCAACAATCAACCTCGACGTCCCGAGCATCGCACCTCTTGCGAGGAGTCCTCAACATTGAATGCGACATACCAAAAGCTTTCTGGTGATCTCCCCATCGAGGCTCGGCTGAAGGTCTCGCGGTACGACCAGGCGGCCAGCCTGCTGGTCTCGCTGCTGATCTTGATTGGCGCTGGCGTGGCGGTGCTCCTGACCATCTGGATGACCATGACGCTTGAGGTTCGGCTTCACAAAACAACCATCACCCGCGGGGAGAAACCGAAGCAGACGTCCGCGGCTGGCTTTGTCCAGGACATGGAGACGCTGGGCCGGGACGAAATACCTGAACTAACCGAACCCCAATTGGCGGCCGAATTGCAAGCGGTAAGCGATGCTGTCGCCACGTTGGCCGCAACGCATGACACGCTGGAGACAGCGGCGATTCTCAATGGGCCGGGAAAGCCCGGCGGTGACGGCCGATCCGACATCGGCGAAGATGACGAGGAAATCGACAGCGAGACCATTCCCCGTGGCCAACGGTGGCAAATCCGGTGGACTTCCACCAGCCCAACATCGTACACGCGTCAGCTCGATTACTTCGATATCGAACTCGGTGCCGCTGGCGGAAGGCCGATGGTGGATTATGTGACCAAGCTGGGTGCCGAGCGTCCGTCTACCAGGAAGGGAGCGGGCAAGGCGGAAACACGACTCTACATGACGTGGCAGGGGGGCACGCTGCGGCAGTTCGACAGCGCGATCATGGCCCGCGCGCAGATTCCGACGACGAATCGCTTGATCCTTCACTTCTACCCACCGGAGGTGGAGGAGCGTCTGGCTGAACTTGAAATGGAATTTGCAGCGCAACGAGGTCACGCCGACGCAAACGCAATTCGCAAGACGTACTTCGGCGTGCGTCCGCTGGGCACCGGTTTCGAGTTCTACGTGGAAGACCAGCAGTTCCGCGCGGCACGACCTTAAGTCAACGCGTTGCCGACTCCCTGCGTTGTGGCACCCGGTTTCAGAAGCTCCTAATTGGCCGACTCTGTGGTGCGCATCTCACGTTGCCAGTCCGGCGATTGAACCGCCACATCGCTGTCGTCATCGTAGAAGGTACGCAGCCGTTCCAACTCCGCCTTCGCGACGGCAATCGCCTCGGCGTAGGCAGGGTTGTTGTACTGGTTCGTCAGCTCGTCAGGATCCTTTTCTAAGTCATAGAATTCCCATTCGTCAAACTGATAAAACTTTATCAATTTGTGTTTGTCGGTTCGCACGCCGAAATGACGGGGAACCATATGGACGCTGGGATATTCGTAGTAGTGATAATAAATGCTCTTCCGCCAATCGGCCGGTGATTCGCCTTTCAACAATGGAACCAGGGACTGACCCTGCATATCGGTTGGGATCGGCGCGCCGGCAATGTCCAAGAATGTTTCTGCGTAATCCAAGTTCTGAATCATGTGCGCTGTGTCGCGCGATCCTGGCTCGATGGTCCCAGGCCATTTGATAATAAACGGCATCTTGAGCGATTCGTCGTACATCCATCGCTTGTCGTACCAGCCATGGTCGCCGATATAGAATCCTTGGTCGGACGAGTAGATCACGATCGTGTTGTCATCGATATCCAGTTCGTGCAACGTTTCCATCAAACGACCGACGCTCTCGTCGACACCCTTAACGCAACGAAGATAATTCTTGGCGTAGCGTTGAAATTTCCACCGCACCAAGTCGTCGGCGGCAGGTTGACGGCGATGAAATTCGGCATCCTTGGGACCATACGCCGTGTTCCAGGCCCGTAACTGTGAGGGCGACATACGCTGCATGTTTCGCCAGGCGGACTTGTCATAACGGCCTTTCCACGCATTGCCGTCAAAATCCGGTTGCAGGTCGACGAACAGATCGAAATTGAGATGCATATGGCGATCGATTTCGAGTTCCTGAAACCGAGCTGGCGGCGCGTTGTCATGCCACTTGTCAAAGAGCGTGTTGGGCTCGGGGATGTCAATCTCGTCGTACAAGGTCAGATGACGCTCGGCCGG
>JAUIHJ010000380.1 GCA_030432015.1 bacterium | reverse complement strand
AGGCCTGCGGCGGCGATCATCTGGAGGTCGCGACGCTGCTTCTCGAACACGGCGCCAATCCGAATGCCGGGGTCGATTCGTGTGGTTGCTGTTTGACGGTCGCGGCCCACCTGCGGCGCGGGAAAGCCAAGCCGTTGCAGAAGTTGCTAAGGCGGTACGGCGCGGTAAGCCCCTCGTACGCGATGACGGTGTCTCAAATGAAGCAGGCGATACGCAATGGCGATTCGGTCGTCCGTGACGTGGAATTCCTGGGACGCGTCATCGCCAAGAAGGATCCGGCGATGTTGGACATGCTGCTGGACGCGGACCCTCTCGTGCCTGGCCGTCTGCAGCCCCTCATCGGCTGCACGTATCCACGCTCCCCGGCGCTGATTCAGCGGTTGCTCGACCACGGACTTGATGTCAACCGCACGGATTGGCTGGGTCGAACGATGTTGCATTCGGCGGCGGGCAACGGTGACCGTGTGGCGGCGAAAATGTTTCTGGAAGCAGGCGCCGACCTCAATGCCCGTGATTTTGAATTCAAGGGCACGCCGCTGGCAGCGGCCGTTCGCGCGGCACCATGCGGCGACAACGGTGAACGATCCAGACTGGCCGATCGCCAGCAGCGAATGGTCACGTTCTTGTTAGGGCGGGGGGCGGTCACCGACCTGCCTGCTGACGAGCCCTGGTCGACTCCGGTCGCCTGGGCTCGAAAAAACGGACTCACTGAGATCGAGTCAATCCTGAGGGCGCATGGTGCAGCGGGGTAGTTTGCGTTTCTGTGACGCGTTCAAGTCGTGTTGTCGCCGAGTGCTTCGCGTGCGGCCATCACCAATTGTTGGGCCGCGCGCGACGTGTCGGCGACCGCCGTCAGGTGCCCCATCTTACGGCCCTGGCGTGGTTCACGTTTTCCGTACAGGTGGAGCTTCAGCTCCGGGGTTGCACAGGCCTGATGCCAGGCGGGTTCGTGATCGTTCCACTGCTCGCCCAGCAAATTCACCATGGCGGCAGGTAGTAGTTGGCGGGTCGACCCCAGCGGCAGCCCGCAGACGGCTCGAACCTGCTGCTCGAACTGGCACGTCACGTGGGCGTCGATGGTCAGGTGGCCGGAGTTGTGAGGGCGCGGAGCCAATTCGTTGATCAGCAGGTCGCCGCTGCGTGTGAGAAAGAACTCGACGCAGAGCACGCCGACAACGTCAAGCTTCTGCAGGACGGCATGAGCAATCTCTCGCGCAGCATGGGCGACGCTGGGCGTCACATCGCCAGGTGATCGCGAGATATCCAGAATGTGATTCGCGTGGAGATTTTCGATTGGGTCATAACAGGCAATCTGGCCATCCAAGCCGCGGGCGGCGACCACCGACAATTCCCGTTCAAAATCGATGAAGTCCTCCAGGATGGCTTCATCGGTCTGGATCGAATTCCAAACCTGTGCCAGGTCGTCTGTCGGGTCGATGCGTCGCTGCCCCTTGCCGTCATAGCCCCAGGCGGCGGTTTTGAGGACTGCCGGCGCCGAGGCGCCGCGTCGGGCAGACTGCAATTCCTCCAGCGAGTGGATACCGCAGAATGGAGCGACGGGTAACCCGGCGTCTTGCAGAAAGGATTTTTCGCGGAGCCGATTTTGTGTGGTGTGTAGCACATGGCCGCCGGGCCGCACTGGCACGTGTTTCGCGACCGCGTCGATCGCACCGGCGGGAACGTTCTCGAACTCGAACGTAACGACGTCAACCGAACTCGCAAACCGCTCGACTGACTCGACGTCGGCGTAGTCGGCGCGAATTTCAACATCGGCGACTTGTCCGGTTGGTGTGTCGTCGTCGGGTGAAAGGACGTGAACGCGATAACCCATGCGCCGCGCCGCGATGGCGAACATGCGGCCAAGCTGGCCACTGCCGAGCACCCCAATCGTCCGGCCGGGAGAAATTCGTTGGTGATTCATAGTGTCGAGTCTTCCATAACCGTCTGTTCCTGCTGGAGAATAAAGGCACGCATTTTTTCGCGGAGGGGTGCGTCGGTGGTGGCCAGCATGCGAACTGCCAGCAACGCCGCATTCTTCGCTCCTGCGTCGCCGATGGCCAGGGTGCCCACCGGCACGCCGCCAGGCATTTGAACAATCGAGAGCAGCGAATCGAGGCCAGACAGCGCGCGGCTCTGGACAGGAACGCCGAGCACCGGAAGGGTCGTCTGCGATGCGACCATGCCGGGCAAATGCGCTGCTCCACCCGCTCCGGCGATGATGACGCGCACCCCACGCTGTTCCGCCTCCTGCGCATACTCGCTCATCCAAGTCGGGGTGCGATGGGCGGAGACCACACGGCATTCGTGCGGGACTTCGAATTGTTCAAGGACGGTTCGGGCATGCTGCATTGTCCCCCAGTCAGACTTGCTGCCCATGATGACGCCAACCAGCGGATGATCCGAATTTGTCATAACGTGTGTATCCTCAATTAGCCTGTGGTCCGCATACCTGCGGCGAGCCCTTTAATGGTGAGTCGAGTGAGATGCTGAAGTTCCTCGGACGGCGCGGCATCACTTTTAGATTCCCGGCGAGCGCGCCGCAACAGTTCCACCTGGATGAGATTCAGCGGGTCAATGTAGCGATTGCGAACGCGGATTGACTCTTGTAACCACGGGGTACCGTCGAGCAAGGCCTTGTTTTCGGTAATCGCGAGAATCGCCTCCCGCGAACGAGTGAACTCCGCCGAGATCATCGCGCTGATGCGCGTCAACACATCCGAGTCTTCGACGAGTTCAGCATAGGCTTCGCCGATTCGCAGGTCGGTTTTTGCCAACGCGAGTTCCGCGTTGTCGATGGTCGCTCGAAAAAATTGCCACTGGCTGTACATGGACCGCAGTTGTTTCAGCGACTCGGGTTCGGTGCACGATTCTTCCATGGCTGTGCCCAAACCGTACCAGGCGGGCAACAGGCACCGGCATTGTGTCCAGGCGAAGACCCACGGAATAGCTCGCAAATCTTGCAGGCCGTTTCCTCCCTGCCGGCGTGCTGGACGGGACCCCATCGGGAGTTGCTCGACTTCCGCAATCGGTGTCGCGCGGCGAAAGAAATCGACAAAATGCGGTTGTTCGACCAGTTGCCGGTAGGCTCGGAATGACGCCTGATCGAGGCGTCGCAGGACGGCAATGAATTCGTCTCGTGGGGCTTCTGGTGGCTCGCCACAGGCGATCAAGGAGGACCACACCACCTGTTCGAGATGGCGATGCGCAATAGCCGGGTCATCATACCGGTCGGCCAGGACTTCACCTTGCTCGGTGAGCCGCAACGAGCCGTGGAAGGTCCCCGTTGGCAGGGAAAGAATGCTGCGCGCCGCCGGTCCGCCACCTCGACCCAGCGAGCCACCCCGCCCATGAAAAAACGTCAACTCGACCTTGTTCTCCGCGGCAACGGAATGCAGCTGCTGTTGCCCTTCGTACAGCGACCAACAAGCGGACAGGTAGCCGCCATCCTTGGTGCTGTCAGAATAGCCAAGCATCACGGTTTGGCGATTTCCCTGGCGGTCAAGGTATTCGCGGTACACGGGTGTCTGAAGGATGGCGGAGAGGATTTCGGGACCGTGACGCAGGTCGTCAATCGTTTCGAACAAGGGCACGATCGGCAAGCACCGCCGCGCTGGCAGTTGGCCATCCCGCCTGGCAGGGAAACCTTGCGGTCCTTCCGGCGATGTGGCGTGCCATAGCCAGAGCACCGTGAGGACATCGCTGGGGGCATGTGTCATGCTGATGACGTGCCCGCCCAGCGCGTCTGGACCGAAGGCCGCCATGACGCGATGTAAGAGCCGGAACAGGGAAATCGTCTCGCTGGCTTCAGCGGAAATCTCGTCCCCGGAAACTTCGAATTTGTGGTCCATCGCATCGACCAGGACGCGCTGCCTCTCGACCTCCTCCAACTCCGCCGGATTGGAGTGCCGGCCGGCTTTTTGTAGCAATTCGTCGGCCACGGATCGATAGCGACGCGCGTCTTGGCGGACATCCAGGCGGGCCAGGTGGAAGCCGAACGTCTGCACGCGGTCCAACCAGGTTTGGACTTCAAACGTCAAGAAACGTCCACCCGTGGACTCGGCCAGCGCGTCCCGCAACGTGATAATGTCTGCCTCCAGGTCCGCGGCGGAAGCATACGCGCCCGCCACGCTGTCCGCATCGAGCTCAACCGAGCGGGTTCGACCAACACGCCAGCGGATCATGCCGAGCCACCGCCGGCAGACTTCGTTCGGGGGAATCTCGCCAACTTCTTCACCGAGCATCGACCAACGTTGACACGCGGTCTCGATGGTCGTGGTCAAGTCGTCGCTCAACGGCATTTGACGTTGTGACAGGCTCAGCGAATCGAAGAGGTTTTGGCAGGCCGCGACGTGAAAGTCGAGGGCCGCCGCGCGCAACCACAGGAACGTCTGTTCGGAGACGTGCGCCGTAACGTACGGGTGACCGTCGCGGTCGCCCCCAATCCACGAGCCAAAGGTAACGCACGGGCTCGGTGACAAGGATTCGTCAGGGTAGGCTATGGCGAGTGCCTGACGGAGTTCTTGCAAGATACGGGGAACCACGCTCCAAAGCACCGGCTTGATCGACAGGCCTCGCTGCACCTCCTGCATGACCGACGGCCGCCACGGGCGTATTACGTCGGTCTGCCAGAGCTTGGCGACTTCAGCGCGGATCAGATCGTCTGTCGACGCCGACGGGAAGTTGGACGAGTCGCTGTCCGCTTGATTGAGGAGATTTCGAATCGTTCGCAGCTTGTTTCTCACCGACCGACGCTTGGCTTCGGTCGGGTGGGCCGTGAAGACCAATTCGATGTGCAGGTGCTCTAACAAGCGGCGCATCTCCGTCGCAGCGAGGCCGCACTCCTTCAGTCGGTTGATTCCATCACGAATCGACTCGCGCGGCGGGTCGGGAAAAGCTTGCCTCTGACGCGCTCGCAAGACACGTACTCTTTCCCGGTCTTCGGCCAAGTTGGCCAGATCCAGGAACATGCTAAAGGCTCGAATGACAACACGCAGATGCTCGTGCGACAACGACGCGATCAACTTGGTCAACTGCTGTCCAGCGTGCGAGTCGCCACGCCTGCGATTCCACGCGAGTCGACGAACATCTTCGATGACCTGGAACGCGTCCTCGCCAGCGATCTCTCGGATGATGTGACCCAGCATCTCGCCGAGCTTGGCAATTTCCTCGCGCAACGGGGAGGCTTCCATGGCCTGCATTGGTTCAGCCTTCCCTGCGGCCTGGGCAGCCGGGATGTTGGTGATTGGGCAGGCCCTTCACCGCCCGGGCCACCGCGCGGCCGGCGCGAGCAGCCGTTCGAATGATACAGGTGGCCATGTCGGGTTCCTGATGGGTGGTCACAATGTCGATGTCAGACTTAAGTCGGACCGTAATGCAACGGGAGGGTTGCCTGCCGCGTTGGGGATCCTCTCGGTGGGTGGCTACGGCGGTTACGCGTCGGATCCTGGCATCAAAACGCGCGAGCGCAAACAATAATCGCCGCTCCATCAGGTTACGTAATTCGTCCGTGAGGTCAACGCCTCGGTCCAGGATCGAGAGCCTCATGGTTCACTCCGAGCGTCTCAACGATTCGCTGGGCGACCCGGGGTGGTCGCCTGTGACCGTCGCCTTTTTCGGCCTTCTGTTGCGTTATAGAGCCGCGCGATATGATGAGGCAAATAGAAAATGTCCGGGCAGTTTATTTAAAAAACAAATGTGAGAGAATGCCTTGGATTGGCTGAATTATCATCACTTGCTGTACTTTTGGATGGTTGCCAAGGAAGGTGGAATCACGCGCGCCTCGCAAAAATTGCACCTGGCCCAACCGACGTTAAGCAGTCAAGTTCAGAAGCTTGAAAAGGCGATGGGAACGAAACTGTTTGATCGGGCGGGGCGGTCGATGGTACTGACCGACGCCGGACAGATGGTCTATCGTTATGCGGACGAGATATTTGGCCTCGGCCGCGAATTGGTCGATGCCCTGGAAGGTTTGCCCACCCGCGATTCGCTAACGCTGACCGTCGGCGTGCCGGACATTCTTCCCAAGCTGGTTGTCTATCAGCTTCTCAAGCCGGCCCTGGCGACCGAAGACAATGTGCAGCTTGTCTGCTACGAAGGCAAACTCACCGAGCTGCTTGCCGACCTTGCCTTGCATCGCTTGGATGTTGTGTTGGCGGACTCACCCGTCACGCCGGCGACGCATATCCGCGCCTTCAATCATCTCTTGGGTGAGAGTCGCGTGTCGGTGTTTGGCACGTCGGAGTTGGCCAGGAAATTCAGGCGTGGGTTCCCGAAATCGCTGCATGGGGCCAGGATGCTGTTGCCGACGCAGAACACGTCGTTGCGTCGGGCTCTCGAGCAGTGGTTTGACGCGAACGAAATTCGCCCCCTCGTTGTGCACGAATTCGAAGACAGCGCCATTCTGAAGGTGTTTGGCCAGCATGGCGAAGGGATGTTTGCTGCGTCGACTGCGATCGAGGCGGAGATCTGCCGTCAGTACGGTGTCAAAATGATCGGGCGCATCGACGACGTCAAGGAGCGATTCTATGCGATATCGGTGGAAAGGCGGCTCAAACATCCGGCCGTTGTCGCAATTTCGGATGCCGCTCGAGAACAACTGTTTCAATCGGAATCCGGCTCGCGATGAAGCGAGGCATGGGGCTCGCGCCAAAGGGGAGCGTATTTGGCCGGGCCGCCGGGCCGCCGGGCCGGCATTCGCCCCAGCTTGGTGCTGAATCACCACGTGAGGCGGTCACCAATCTGGCCGCCGACGGTGGGCTTCCAGCCGGAGACGCACACGTTGATCGGGGAGCACTCGGCCGCGATTCTGCTGCCAGCGTTCGCTCTCGATCAAACCGTCGACTGCGAAGTCGTGGATGATCCATTGGCCCGCCCCACTTCGAGATTTCTACCCGGCTGGGGAGTTTGATCAGCACCAAGTGTGGGTCGCAGGGAGCGTTACGAGCACCTGGCCGCGACTGGTCAAGGTGAGTCAGCGAGGATGCAATTCACGGCTGCGGCGGGTCGTGATCGCAACGGGCCGGATGGCGAATCATTTGCCTTTTTCCGTTCATCGCACACGACCTCACGCAATCCGTCAGTGCAACCAAAGGTGGATTGCCATCATCGCGGCGCGGCGGGTTTTAAGGGAAACCAATCCGTGCCGATGTCGCTGTGCTGCCGCTGGCACGTCGGCCCATTGACGTCGCGACGTATTGGGCCTCCCGACAATCGTCATATTTGTATTCACTGGCTGCGATTGTGTGGCGATATGCACCTAGGCTGGGGGGAAATCCTCGCAATTGTGGCGGCGTCGAACTACCGTGGATCTAGGTCCTCATGCCCTTGGGCCAGCTACTTGCAATGTGCTCACGCCGCGTCGGGACGTAGGTCACATTCGGTAGGCAGTTTGCCTCAATTCTTACAATCTGATCGAGTGGTAACATTGTGTCTCTAAGCCACCTTCAAGGCGATGAACTGTCGTCGACGACGTCGACCCCTGAGCCAACGTCGTCGACCTCCGTCGCAAGCGACGTCGTAGAGCGCATCGAGCATCCGACCGAGACGCAACCGTTGACGGTCTATTGGCCGTATGCAATCGCGATCGGTATTGTCCATCTCCTCGCTCTGTTGGCGTTTATTCCCGGCCTCTTTACCTGGAGTGCGTTGATTGTGGCGATCGCCGCACACATTGTATTCGACGGCTTCGGGGTTTCGATTGGCTACCATCGGTTGCTCACACATCGGGGGTTTGATTGTCCCAAATGGTTGGAGCATACGATGGCAATCTGCGGGATCTGCACATTGCAAGACTCGCCGGCGCGTTGGGTCGCCATCCACCGCATGCATCATCAGCATAGCGACCATCAGCCCGACCCGCATTCTCCCTTGGTGGATTTTCTATGGGGGCACATGGGCTGGCTGTTCGATGTCGATCGACGGCACGATGGCGTTGTGCACTTCGAAAAATACGTGCGTGACCTGCTCCGTGACCCTTTCTATTTCCAGCTCGAACGTAAGCTGATCTGGTTTTGGATTTACCTGGTCCACACCG
>JAUIHJ010000379.1 GCA_030432015.1 bacterium | reverse complement strand
TGATTGCCTCCTTCTTTCTTCTTTATTCGCTCCCGGATAACGATGAAAGAAGGAGGCAATCATGGCTTCTTTCGTGTCGCCAGGCCCGTCTTTAAAGACGTTAACGAGTGCGTTCTCCAGCAGGTCGTAGTAGGCCTTGACGTCTTCGGCCGCGGCACCATAGAGGGCGGTGTAATACTTCTTCTCGGCAGCCACGGCGTCGAAATCATCATCCCACATGAGTCGTGCGAGCAGGTAGTGGCCGGCTCCGAGCAATTCGTACGAGCGGGCGATGTAGTGGTAGCCGCCGTCAACACCGTGATTCTTTTGCGCCCGGCATTTTTCAATGAGATGCTTCGTGACCGGCGCGATCATATAGAGCGGCGTTTGATCGTAATGCCAGATGTCATACTTGTAGAACGTGCCCGCTGCCTCTTGCCATCCGCGTTCCATGGCCGCTTCAGACCACTCGTCGCCCTCGTAAAACGCACCCTGAGAGAAACCGCTGTTTGTCGGATGCACCAGGAACAGCATCGGATGGGGCTTCACATTCTTGGGAGGGTATTTGTAGTCGAGGTAGACAATAACTCCCAAGCGTTTGTCGGGATGGACCTTCGATACACGTTCTGCAATCTGATTGCTAAACGTGATGATGCGATCGGTCGTGACGCGACGTCCATCGGGCCTCGTGACTCCGCTGTCGAGGGCCAGGCAGGCTTGGCATGTGCAAAACTTGCGACCGTCATTCGCGGCGATGGAAAACATATCCGATTTCGGATCCTTGCTGAAATGTTCGATGGCGGCTTTCGCGAAGTGGTCAACCACGTCTGGATTGCTGGTGCAAACCTGGCCACCGCGTTTTTCGGCATAGTGTTTCGGGTACCGCTTTCCGTTGATCTCGGCAAACCACTCTGGGTGCTCTTGGCCATAAACATCCGGCGACATGATCCGGTGCCAGTTGTGTTCGTGTCGCACTTCGATTGGATGTCCGAGCCGAAGGCGTCGGCCAAATATTTCGTTCGCCTGCCCCTCGGGCGATTTGGTGTATTGGCGATAGGAGCAGTCCGGGCCATTGACGATGTGCATCGAGGTGATCGCCAAATTCTGTTGCGGCGGTGTGACGGTGCCCAGATCATCGTGCCAGGCGAACAGCATGTCGTAGTAGCGTTCGAGGAATTCGTACGTCCCGAAAAGTGTGCCAGGCTCCATCCCGATGCGCGCGGCCACCGTCTGGGCGCCGACTCTTGCCGTGTCGCGGCCAACGATGTGAATATCCTGGCCGATGGATCGAATGCGGAAACCTTCGGACGGGAGGCCCTGGGAGGTGACTCCGGCCTTGTCGGACCAGGGATTTCTGCCGAAAAAGATGGTGGGCGTATCGGGCTGTGGTTTTTCGACGCGGAGCGGTTCAATTCCCGTCGCCTTCGCGACCAATGCCCGGTATTCCTTGAGCGCCAGGACCGCCGCCGGATCCGCCTGGTCGTTCGGCAGGCAGAGCATGTTGTGAACCGGTTTGCCGTTCTTGACGAGAACGATGTCGAACGCTTCGGCAGGTGGGTCGGGTGCCATGTCTCCCGCACGCGTTGCGAGTTGCGCGGTTCGTTCCGGGATGGGGGCTGGATTCGCCGACCGCCGCGATGCGACGTAGGCTTGGTCCGCGTCGCTGAGTTTGTCGGGCGGGACCGAAATCACGTTACCGTCCTGGCGGCGAAGTTTGACATTGCCCCCGCTGACTTCCACCAGTTCCGCTTCCACGGAATACTGACCACTGCGATCTCTCCACGGTCGGTAACCGGACGAATTCTCGCCTTGTGCCGACGACGCGGTGACCAGGAATTCACTGAGTGTGGTCAGGTTGCGGCTGAACACTTCGCTTGACAGGTAGCGCGAACCGTGCGGAAATTTCGGTTGGCCGACGAGCGATTCGCCTTGATACGTGCTAATCCACCGACCGTGCTCGTCCAACTGGTCGAGAATCTGCCGCGTTCTTGGGGCGAGTTCGGACAATGGATCGGCTGCGCGACTGGATTGGCCGCTTTGCAAATTAGCGAGCTGGGATTCGATTGCGTCCAGTCGCGACTCGATCTTCCACCCATAGTGCGATGGCAGATTCGAATCGTCGTAGGTCAAGCTGTAGACATCACCCTTGCGCTCCATATACAGCGGCCGGTTCGTCTTTAATTCGTAGTAGCGCGCCAGACTTCCATCGGCTAGTTTCGATCGTCTGAGCCAGGCCAGCGCGCGTGGTATCGGTTCGAGATACTTGGAGTCGCCAGTAACTCGATAAATCTTCATCAGGGTTTCGAGGGCCTCTTGCGATTCGTCGCTCGCAATTGCCGGCGGCTCAAACCGCCGGGCCCAGATGGGTTTCATGTCGTAGCTGTATTGTTGCGCCCAGGCAGGCTGAGGGGCTGGCATTTGAGCCAGAATCAGAAAATCGCCCAAACGTCGCACAGCATCGATGTATCGTTCGTCCTTGTAGATCCGGTTGGCGTCGAGGAGTGTCTCGGCGACGTAGCCAGCGACATTGTCATTCAACGTGTACATATCCCAATAGTTCTTGATTCGGCCTTCGGTCTTCCAGTCATAATCGGGATAACTGGCTTTCGTCACGGCTTGTTGTTCGACCGGCCCGGTCCAGACTTGAGGGAAGGCCCCGTTCGGAAACTGCGCCTGCAGCAGGGCGTCGAGTGCCGCTAGGGCCGCCTCGTGGATCGCCTGGTGTTGGAATTCGAGCGCGCTGTCTGCGTGGATCATCAGACGGATCGCCGCTTGGGTCTGGCCGTCGTCCAGCGACGAGTTGTTCCTGCCGCGACCCTTGCCATTGCGGTATTCCGCCACGCGCTGGCCGCGTGGATCAAAGTCGATGCAGTTCGTCCAACCACCTGACTTGAGTTGCCCGTAAGCCAGCGCGATGGCTGCATCGGTGGCGGCGTCCAGATAGAACCTGTCGCCGGTCGCCTCGTAAGCCTTGAGGTACGCGAGGCCGACCGTCGGCGTTCCGGGCGGCTGAACCCAGACTTGATTCGCGGTGGCCGGACCCTCGCCCCAACGCTGGTTCAGGTCGAGCGAATAGAAGTAGACGTAGCCGCCATGCGTGGCAACCTGTTCACGATAGAATGTGGCAGCCTTGCGCATCGCCGTGACGGCTGTTGAAGTGAGGTTCGGCTCGTCTGCCTCGGCCGGCCGGCGACTTTCAACCACCATCAAGAGAGCTAGGATAGCTCCGATAACAAGCCAGCTCTTGCGAAACATGGTAGCTCGCTCCCAGTCTGGAATTATTGATTTTGAATGCGGGACGGCTGGCGAATGCGGTCAAGATCACGCCATGCCTCGCATACCCCGTCACGGAGGCAGGCACTTCTTTCGCCGACAGGCCCTTCGTCACCACCCGATCCGCTGGGCGGCGAAAAAACGAGCCCGTCCCACGATCGACGCCAAAGTACGCTCGGTCGTTCGATATCGGTCATTTAATAATAGAGTCGCGCTGCGCGTGAGACGGCACGCTTTTTCTTGGCAAAGGTTCGGAAACTCGCCAATTCGGGTCGATTATACCTCACCGGCGAGGGCTCAACAGGATCGTGCTCACCCAATGGCTCTACCGCGTGCGAAGATGGGACGTTTGACGGATTTCGCATCGAATGAGGGTGCTGGGTGCTGGGTGCACTCAGAAACCACCTCGGACGTGTCGTACTGGTCATCCAGACAATCTTGGCAGAAGTGTTGCCGCAACAGCGTTCCACTGGACTGCGGGTGCCGCATCCATTGGGATGAACGTTGCTGCGACTTTGGCTGACAATTCAACGCAGCGCGGCTGAACGGGCGGTGACGGAACGGCAATTCGAATTGAGAGTGTCTGCGATCCTCAGCGTCCGACGTGACTTCGGATGAAAGCGAGCGGTAATCGGTGCAATTTGGTACCATGATTCGCAAGGCCACGACGCCTAAGTCCGAACCAGAGGAGTGATCGTGCAGCACACAAGCGATTTGTGCGGCCCACGAGAAATTTGCAGCCCACGAGCAAACTGGAAAGTCCCAAGTGGAAATCGACATCATTGAAGAACCGATTCAATTCAGCCTGCACGGCTTGTCTGCCGTCGTTGATGACCAGACTTACGGTGAGGTCGGATGTCGGCTGATGGACGAGATGTGGAAGATCGTCTCGAAAGCCGAACTCGAAACCACAGGGATCAATCACTGGGTGTATTTTGCCGATGAGCGGATGTTTGTTGGCGTTAAAGTCCAGAACGCTGAACAAGCGGCGATCCCCCATCAGTTTGAGCAATGCGAGGTCGAATTGAAACGCTATTCGAAACACATCCACGTCGGTCCCTATCGGGAGTTGCCGCAGAAGTGGCAAGCACTGAAGTCCGAGCTTGCCACGCGTGGCGAAAGCGTCACCATGCCATCGCTCGAAGTCTACGGCTATTCGTGCGAAGGTGATGACGACTCCAAAGCCAAAACGACCATCTTGATGGGTTTGAAGCCAAAGTAAATCAACGCGCCGTCGCGTCAGCCCGTTCGTTTACCGATCACCCTGTTTAATCGGCTGACTCGAAGTCACGGCGTCCTTGCCACGCAAGTGTTTGTCGAAGAATTGCCGCAGCCTTTTGGCAAGTTCTTGGGGCGGAAAGCCGCCGTGACCGGCGCCTTCCACGGGAACAAGGTGTGTTTCGACTCCGACTTTTTGCAGTGCGTCGTGGAGTAATTCCGATTGGCTGAAGGGCACAACGCGATCATTCGTACCGTGGATCAATAGGGTCGGTGGATCGCCCTGCGACACGTGAGTCGTTGCTGACGCTTGGCGAGCGACCTGCTGCATTTCTTGAATCGCACCACCCACCAGCTTTGACTCGGGTGAGTTCGGATTGTTGTGCGAGCCGCCCATCGCCAGCAATTCAGTGGGCCCAAACTGATCGGCCACGCATTGCACGCGGCTGCTTTCCTGCAGGTGGTTGCCAAGCTTGCCATCCAGATCAGGCACATCGCCGCTGGTACCCAGCATGGCGGCCAGGTGACCCCCTGCGGAAGTTCCGGTGACGCCGATCTTGTTTGGATCGAGGTGATACCGCTTGGCATTGGCCCTCAACCAACGAATGGCCGCTTTGCAATCGTGAAGCTGCGCGGGCCAGATCGCCTCGTCGCTGAGCCTGTATGCCACCGAAACGCCGACGTAATTGCCGCTCTCCACCAACGGTGCAAGCGTTCGATAGCCGCCCCGCTTGTCGCCAGCTCGCCAAGCGCCGCCGTGAATGAAGACGACAACGGGTAACGGGTTGTCGCCCTTGCGAGCCTTGGGGAAATAGAGGTCAAGCTTTTGCCGGGGGTTGTCCGTTCCCGCATACGGCACGCCGAGCAAGGCGTCTACGGCCTCGGCAACGCGGGGATTCTGCTGCTGGCCGGAGCGATTGCGCGCAAAGGCACGATCCTCTTCGGCAGTGACAATGCCGTCGTTGTTTGTGTCGATCCGCTCAAACAGCGCCCCAGAGAATTCGTCCTTGGTGAGCCTGCCGTCATGATTGCGGTCAAGTCTTTTGAACGGCTCGCTGACCTCCTGGGCTCGCATGCCCCCTCCCATCACCATGGTCATTGAGAACAGAAGTGTGGCGGTCGTTGTTTGATAGTTCATGGGGACGACCTCGTGGCGTCTCGTTGAAGGGACTTCGCAGAAGTAGTAAACCCGCCGAGCAATGAATGGTTTCGTGTCTTTAACGGCTCACAATCGCTCCGGCACGCACTAATTAGACGAAACGCAACCTTGTCGTGGCAAGTGGACACGACAACCGACTCATAAACGCACCAGGTCCCGAGGTCATTGGCCCGAGCAGGCATTCACCCGAACCACATGCCGTCGAATCGAGCTGATCTAACCAGAACTGAACTGAAGGTGGTTGCCCAACTGGATGGCGCTTTGTCCTCCTCGGCGAACGACAGAATCTCTTGTCCGCTCTCCTTCGGAATCAACCGCGGCGCGGGGGAGGGAGAGCGGCAACTACCCCGAATGCTCGCCTTGCTTCTCCGTAACTTGCGATCAACCCGGTCCATGGGCGACATTCCCTAAAAGACCGAGCGCGATTCTGCGGCGCATACCGCGTCAGCGGGACAGGCACTTTTTTGCCGACAGGCGGTTTTTCCGCAGTTGAATCTAATGGGCGGCGAAAAACGAGCCGGTCCCGGATTGTCGCCGAATTGCACTCGGTCGTTTAGTGACCTTACCCTAGTTGGTGAAAGATGGCATCAACGGCGTCCGCGGCGAGGCGTGTTGCCGGGTCGAAATCTCCAGCGGGGTCACGCGGTGCTTCGACGCACCCACCGTCGTTCCCTTCAAGGAAATCGCTTCCATCGCCGTTGTTAACGATCAGGAGATCGGTGCCATCTTCACCGGGTAGTTCTTCGTTTCCGCCGCTGGCGAGCAGGATGTGTTCACGGGTGGCACTGGGTTCAGGACTCGTGTCGAGCAGGTCGATGCCATCCTGGTCGGGCTGGAAGTCGCTTCCGTCGCCGTTGTTGACGATCAGGAGATCGGTGCCATCTTCACCGGGTAGTTCGTCATTCGCGCCGCTGGCGAGCAGGATGTGTTCTCGAGTGGTGCTGGGGTCAGGACTCGTTTCGAGCAGGCCGATGCCATCTTGGTCGGGCTGGAAGTCGCTCCCATCGCCGTTGTTGACGATCAGGAGATCGTTGCCATCTTGGCCCAGCACCACGTCGTTGCCGTCGCCTGCAATTAGGATGTCGTTGCCGCGCCCGCCGGACGCAGCAGTTTGACCGTCGAAGACTTTGACGTGCGGCCCACCGCCGGCGCCCGGGCCCGTAATCACTCCGGCTGCCGTTGATGGGGCCTCCGCACCCGATTCGTCGCATCCTGCTGTTTCTGCCAACTGCGGCACGAATGCCGCGACATCACCGGCCAGCAGGTCGCGATTTTCCAAGGTCTCAAAAGCCAATCCACGGTAGCCGTGTCCACGATGGTGCGCCCGACGCGAGATACTTGAGCATGACATGGTCTTTACCCTTAATCTTGAGTTGTTGTGATGTTGACTGCCATCCAACAACGCACCTGGCGTGCCGAGTCAATATGACTCACGTCCTTTTTTTCCGTTTAGTGCCTTGAAAATATGGGGTGTAGCGAGTTTTTTTGGACGCTTCGGTGTCGGTGTTACCGGTTGGTGTGTCATCATGATGACTTTTTGAAGTGCGAAAATGATGCGGTTGGCGCTGGCTCGCGGCGCCGATTGCGACCGGTCACCGAACGCTTGATTCGAATGACTCGGATGAGGTCTTCGAGGCGGGAGATTGGATTAAGCGAGTGAAAATGAAAACCTTGATGGCGGCGGATTTCCGCATCGGGTTTGCTTGGTTTTCTTCGGTGCCGCGACCAAGGGCGACGCCTTCCATTGGTTCGCCAGTGGTCTCTATCAGCGCGGGCCAGTTGACAATGCCTGCGCTGCGTGGTCATATTGCTCGATCGAGAACATAAGCCAGTTCTCGTTGCGTCCCTCCCCCCCAGCGGCTCCCCGCCCCCAAGCAGTCCCTTTCCCCTTGCAGGCTATGACATCGCGCCCGGATGAGGGCAGCGGTAACCACCTGCCATCCGCGAATGATTGCCGACCTAGCGCCTTTGCGTTTGATTGCAACAACGCGGGTGGGGTGTCGCGGTCACTTGAACACGGAATAACAAACATGATGCATGGCGTCGTAAAGATTAGTCAGGTTGCCGTTGTGATGTTTCTTGCGGTGCTGGTTGGATGCGGTGGCAGCGTCGGCTCGAAACAGTCGGTAACCGGCACCATTACACTCGCCGGTCAGCCGCTCGATCATGGGACGATCCAGTTCTCGCCCAAGGTGGGGTCGAGCGGAAATATGTCGGGCGCTGAAATCAAGGACGGAGCCTACAGCGTTGCCCGAGACGTCGGCCTGGATCCGGGGGTCTATGAGGTCCGGATTTTTTCAGCGAGTTCGTCGGTCGCATCGGAGGAAACGCTCCCCGGCGAATCAGGTCCGCCCGCGCAGGATCGAATTCCAGCGAAATATAATGCACAAACAACGCTGAAATTCGATCCTGCGCGGGC
>JAUIHJ010000378.1 GCA_030432015.1 bacterium | reverse complement strand
CTGGTGCTGGTCACCCATTCGATGGAAGTCGCCCAGCAATTCGACCGGGTCGATCGCCTGGAAGACGTCAATCAGGTCGTAAGCAAAACTGCAATGGAAGCCTCATGAGTCTGTTACGTATCGCCTGGCGGAGCATCCAACAACGAGGATTAGCCTCTTTCCTGACGGCTGTCTCGATGGCCCTGGGTGTGATGATGGTTGTGGCTGTGCTATCCGTGCACGGGGTCGTCGCCAAATCATTTCGCAATAATTCCAGCCTGGGCTACAACCAGATCGTGGGCGCCCGCGGTGGCCGGCTTCAGTTGACCATGAATACGGTCTTTTACTTGAGCAAGCCGGTCGCAAATATTCCCTACGAATACTACCTGGAGTTCGTTCCGCAGGAGCAACGCCAGGTGGCTCTGACCAACACGCTACGGGGTGAACTTCACGAGGCGCAATGGGAGACGCTGGGGACCCTGTTGGCGCTTGACGCAGGTTCGGGTGCCGGACTGGCTGGCTTCGGTCCGCGGTTGGCCGGCGAGTTGCTCGAACAGCGGGGCCAGGAGCAGCTCGATCTGGCTCGTGGCGGCAAGTTCGGCCAGTTCACGGCGTTCGCCATTCCCGTCTGCCTGGGCGACTACTTCGGTCCCTTCCGCGTCGTCGGCACGACGCCCGACATGTTCAACAAACTGAGGTACGGTCCGGCCAGCGACCAGTCGTTTGAATTTGCCGCGGGCCGCAACTTCCAGCGTTGGTCGCCGGAGCATGGTTACTTCGAAGCCGTGGTGGGCGCATCAGTCGCCCGCGAGATGAACGTCGGCGTGGGCGATGGTTTTTCGCCCTCGCATGGCGATCCCGAAGGCGACCAGCATGGTGACCAATTCAAGATTGTGGGTGTCCTGGATTATTCGGGAACCCCCAATGATCGGGCCGCGTTCATCAACATGGAAGGTTTTTACCTGATGGACGATCATGCCAAGCCGATCGATACCGGGGTGGTTGAGGAGGCCCTGGACGGGCCGGCAGATCGTGCCAGCAGCGGCGGATCAGGGCCGCCGCAAACCGAACCGGAATTCCAGGCGTTACCGGTCGAGCAGCGCGAAGTGTCGGCGGTGCTGGTCCGGACGACCAGTGATATCGTGGCCATGGGGATGGCCAGTTCGATCAACAAAGGGGACGACGCCCAGTGCGTCCAGCCAATCCGGGAGATTACCCTGCTTTTCGACGAATTCGTAGGTCCCGTGCAACTTGCGCTGCTGGTGGTGACAGCGTTGATCTGCGTCGTTTCCGGCGTCAGCATTCTCGTCAGCATCTACAATTCGATGAGCGATCGGAAGCATGAAATCGCCGTGATGCGCGCGCTGGGCGCCAGCAGAACGACGGTCATGACGGTTATTCTGTTGGAATCGGTACTCTTATCACTGGCCGGGGGAATGGCGGGCTGGGCCGGCGGGCATGCCTTGAACACGGTAGCCAGCGGCGAAATCGAAGCCCGCACCGGTGTTTCCGTTGGTTTCTTTAGCTTGGCGCCACCCTTGGAGAACCTTGATCTGTGGGGAATGGGGCCGATAATAGGACTAATGTCGCCAGAATTATGGCTGATTCCGGCACTCATTCTCTTAGCGATTATTGTAGGATTTCTTCCAGCGTTGGCTGCATATCAAACGGATGTGGCCAAGTCGCTGGGGTCGTGACGCCATGCCACGAATCTCCCTGCCCAACCTTGCCAACCACTGGACCACCACCAGCACCGCCCTGGTCGGCGGAAAGGACGAAGCCATGAAGCGAAACGACACAGCCCTGTTGATGGCCTTGATGATGCTGATTGCCCTCGCCACAGGACCAGCCTCGGCGTGCCCGTTCTGCTCGACGGTGTCTCAGACATTCACCGAGGAAATTCGGTCAATGGACGTCGCCGTGATCGCAGAACTGGTCGCCCTGCCGCCGATTCAAAAGGGTGATACGAGCCGTCAGGAAGTGCCCAAGGCCAAGTTCAAGGTCCGCCAGGTCATCAAGGGGGACGCGCTGGCCAAAGTCGATCAGGTGGTCGAGACGGTCTTCTTCGGCGAAGCGAAACCCGGAACCACGTTCCTGGTGATGGGGGTCGATCCTCCCAAGATCGCCTGGTCGACACCATTGCCCCTGTCCGAACGTGCCTGCAATTATGTTCCCCGTCTGCTGGAATTACCCGCCGAGGGGACCGGCCGCTTACTGTTCTTCCAGGAATATCTGGAAGATCCTGATGAGATGTTAGCGCGTGACGCCTATGACGAATTCGCAAAAGCGCCGTACCCTGAAATCAAAACGCTGAAACCGAACATGGATCACGACAAACTGGTCACCTGGATCCAGGATGCGGATATCCCGGCCAGTCGGCGCCGGCTCTACTTGACGTTGCTGGGCGTCTGTGGCGGTGACGGCGACATTGCCATGCTCGAAGACCTGTTGAAGTCGGATGACCGCAAGAAGAAGGCGGGGCTGGATGCCATGATCGGCTGTTACCTGACCTTGAAAGGGGCCGCTGGCATGCCCTTGATTGAAGAGTTGTTTTTGAAGAACCAGCAAGCCGAATATGCGGACACCTACGCCGCAATCATGGCCCTGCGATTTCACGGTTCGGAAACGGATGTGATTCCACGCGAGCGGATCCTGCAGGGCCTGCGGCACATGCTTTCACGGCCCAAACTGGCAGATCTGGTCATTCCCGACCTGGCCCGCTGGGAGGACTGGTCGGTCATGACGCAGCTTGTCCAACTGTTCATCGACGCTGACGACAAGACCAGCTGGGTTCGCGTACCCGTGATCAATTATCTCCGCGCCTGCCCGGACCCGGCGGCCCAAGAGCACATCGCACGGCTGGAAAAGATCGACCCCACCGCGGTAAAGCGGGCCAATACGTTTTTCGCGTTCGGAGCATCGGGTGCGAAGAAGAACGCGACCGCCGAAACCAAACCTGCCGAGAAAACGACTCCAACACCGGCCGGGGAAAAAGCGACCCCAGCGGGAATCGGGGCCCCTTAGCGGTCGGACGATGTGTCGGACTTTGGTTCGCTGCGGCCCGGCGTGATTGCAACCCATGTCCGCTGGTTCCGGCGAACCACGGCGGCCCGTGGCACGTATGAAGGATCGGTCGAGTCATCATGGTCGTAGCGACGCTCGCCCAAGGGTGAACATCCGCCATCTGGCGGCGGCAGCTAGCAAATCCTGAACACCTAATTTCTCGGACGTCCCTCAAGGGAACCCCGAATCGGGGAGCCGGTCGGAGCCAAACCTGTTTTCGTGTGAGTGGTCGATTGATGAGCGTTACGGAACAAACCAAGCCGCCAAAAGCGTTTAGTGATGCCGATGTGGGCGAGACATTCTCCCCTTATCGTGCGGTCAGCCGCGCGGCGGCGATTTCGCTCGCCGTCGGTGTGCTGGTGGCGCTGCCGGGCGTCGTGTGGCAATATGGAACCGCGACGTCTTGGCTGCGCAACCTGGTTTCGGATTGGATGCCGGACACGGTGGCGTTGGTCCTGGTTGCCGCTCCACCGATCATCATTGTGCTGGGAACGATCGTTCTGGCGGTTTATCGGGCCGCACTAGCCCGGAGAGTGGCGACCGTTGTCATCCTGTTGCTCTTGCCCGGCTGCGTCTGGACGATGGGAATGATCCCTGCGCCGGGCCTCGTCCTGCCGCTGTTTGGTTTCATCATGGGTTTCGTCGGGCTCAGCAATATTCGCAAGTACCCGGCGGAGTTGACAGGCAAGTCGGCTGCCGGGCTCGGCACCATGCTGGGGATGGTCCTCTTTATCGGTGGAATTGGCTGTCATGTGCTGATTTACTCGACCGAGGTGCCCGAGGGATACGAGCGACTCCCCTTTGAGGTACTCAAGGCCGATTCTCGGATGCCCGATTTTCCGCCGCCCGCGGCCCAGGAAATGGATGGCAAACAGGTCTTCATCAAGGGTTACATTTATCCTGGACAGCAGCGGCTAAATTTGAAAGAGTTTGTGCTTGTTCCCGACCTGGGAACGTGCTGCTTCGGCGGCAGCCCTAAGCAGACCCATATGATCGAGGTAATCCTCAACGGCGATTTGAAGCTCGATTATTCGATGACGAAGCGGCGGTTGGCGGGAGTGTTGAAAGTGAACCCGACGCTCCAACCCGTGCAGGGCCGACCCGGCGTTTACTACCAACTCATCGCGGACTACGCCAAATGATTCACAACGCAAACTCGGCAATCGTCATCCTGGTGCTCACACTGTCGCTGTCCGGTGTCGCGGACGTGGCGCGTAGCGACGACACGCAACGCCGCGGCAAACCACAGGACATCACGTTCGACGACATCAAATTCGAGATGAAGAAGGGGACGCCGTTTAAGCGCAAGATGCTGACCAAGAAGGTTGTCGCGCTGGACGAGAAACCGGTGACGATCCGCGGGTACATCCTCCCCGGTTTTCAGCAAAAGGGAATCACCCAATTCGTGCTGGTCCGCGACAATATGGAATGCTGCTTCGGCCCCGGCGCGGCGCTGTACGACTGCATTCTGGTGGAGATGGTTAAGGGCACCACCGCCTCGTTTACAGTGCGTCCGGTTTCCGTGACGGGCAAGTTTACCATCTCCGAATTCGAAGACTTCGAAGGCAATACCCTGGCGATCTATCGGATCGACGGGGAAGCGGTTAAATAGCGGCGAGCGATTATTCGCCGACTTTCGTGGGCACGTATTCGTGATCCCGCTTACGGAGAACTTCGGCCTTCACGATGGTGTCGGGTTCCGGTTGCCCCGGCCGTTGCGGGTCGCGGCGTTGCAGCTTGGCCAACACGTCCAGACCGTCAATCACGCGCCCGAAGACGGTGTGTCGGCCATCGAGATGGGCCGTCCGTCGGAATGTCAGGAAGAACTGGGAACCCCCGGTATCGCGGCCTGCGTGCGCCATGCTGAGCGTACCACGAAAGTGGTTGCGGTGATTCTCCTGCTGGCATTCACACGGGATGTTGTAGCCGGGGCCGCCGGTTCCCGTCCCGTTGGGACAGCCGGCTTGAGCCATAAAGCCGGGCAGAACTCGGTGGAACGTCAAGCCGTCATAGTATCCCTTGTCGACGAGGCTGACAAAATTGGCGACGGCCTTGGGCGCTTCGTTCTCCATTAATTCGATGACCAGGTCGCCCTTGTTGGTTTGAAGCTTGACGCGAGGCAAATCGTCCGCCGCCGCCTCCGCCTTGCGCAGCGTTTGCTCGCGATCCCACGCTATAGCTGCCTGCTCTAGGTCTCCCAGATAGCTGCTGGCCTGATCATCCAGGGCGTTAGCGGCCTCCGCCTTTTTAAGGTGAACGGATGCCGTGGCAAAATCATCCGTGCAGTAGGCTGCCGAACCAACCAGTGAATCGATGGCCGGTTCTTGGCAATCGTGCTTGAGCAGCAAACCACCGAGTTCCAATGCTGCAGCGTACTGGTCGGTGCGAACATCGTTGGCGAGCAACCCGACCAGCGTTGATGTGACCTTTTCGTCCGCATTGGGCGCGGCTTGATAGGCCACCAATGCGGCACTGCGAAGTTCCGGCAGAAGGGCCCGCGACTTGGCGGTCAGCACCTCGTACTGCTTGACCAATTCCGGTCGCTCGGCATTGGTCGCAGCGCGGTAGGCGGCCACTAATTCATCGAGGGCCTTGTCGTTGGCGTCCCAATCAGCGGCGACTTCGGTAAACGGACGTGCGACTTTTTCCGCTGGCTTCTCCGCGGCTGGCTTCTCCGCTGCTGGCTTCTCCGCGGCTGGATTCGAGCTGGCTTTGGCCGGTGCGTCGTCCTGGGCTTCAACCGTGGCTAGTCCAGCCACGCCTAAGAGCACCGCCAACCCGACAGACATCAAACGATTATCCATTACTCGACCCTTACTATGATTTGTTCGGTTTGTATTCGTGGTCACGCTTTCGGAGCACTTCCATCTTGATAATCTTATCTGGCGACGCGTGCGAATCGGATTCGGATGGGTCGATGCGTTGGATTTTTTCGAGCACATCCATACCGTCGATGACGCGTCCGAAAACCGTGTGCACGCCATTGAGGTGTGGGGTGGGCACAAATGTCAGAAAGAATTGTGACCCGCCAGTATCTTTTCCGGCGTGGGCCATGCTGAGGGTCCCGCGAAAATGCTTACGGTGATTCGGCGCGTCGGTTTCACATTTGATTTGATACCCAGGTCCGCCGGAACCATTGCCTTGGGGACACCCCCCCTGAGCCATGAAGCCGGGCAGGACCCGGTGAAATATCAGTCCGTCGTAAAACTTCTTGTCTTCCACCAAATGGATGAAGTTTCCGACGGTTCCCGGCGCTTCGTTCTCGAGCATTTCGACAACGATTTCACCACGATTGGTGGTGATCTTGACTCGAGGCAGGTCGTCCGCGGCAGCCTCTTTCTCGCGGAGCGCCTGCTCCTCTTCCCAGTACGACTTGTATTCATCGATCAGCGACAAATATTCTTCCCCCTTGGGAGAAAGACCGCCGGCATCCTGGGACCGCTTCAGGAGCGTCTCCGCTGCGTCGAAATGATTGGTCGCGAATGCAGCCACGCCAGCATTGTCAATCACGTCTTTGACTTCACAGCCGTTGGCGACCATCGAGGTCCCCAGATCATAGGCCTCTTCGTAGCGATCGTGGTTGATGTCATCAGCCAACATCTTGCTCAAGAATCGCTCTGTGGCCCGATCACCACCGGCCGCCACATAGGCGGTCTTGCCGCTTTCCCGCAGCTGCGGAATCAAGGCTTCCCCCTGCGCAATCAGCGATTTCCACTCCTCGACGATGGCCGCCGCTTCGTCGTCGGTCGCCAGCGAGTAGCGTGGCGTCAGTGACCGCAACGACTTGAGCACAGTTTTCCACTCCTCAAGTTTGGCGTTGAACGCAGCTTGAGCGGCTGCCGGGTCTGAAACCGCCTGCGGCGCTGGAGTTTCTGGTGCCCCGTCTTGGGTCGGCTCGGCGTCAGCCTTGGGTGCGTCGGATTTCTCGCCGTCAGCTTTCGGCGCATCGGGTGTCCCAGCGTCTTTCTTGGCGGCATCCGCGTTCGGCGCGTCGGATTTCGCCGGCGCCGGTTGATCGTCGGCGGGTGCCGGCGATTCAGCTGGAGCGGGTGTTTCGTTAGCAGCGGGAGTCTCGGGGGGCTGAGTTCCGGCTGCCGGTTCTTGGCCAAGGAGGGTCGTCCCGAGAACCATGGTGCCTACCAGCCCAGCCAGCAGATGACATGAACGAAGCCATTGACGCGACATGATTTTCATTCCTCTAAATATCAACAAAAGTTGGATTTGATGTTGAGCGGTGCCTTGCCGGTCATCACGTTGACTGGCTAAAACGAATACGGATAACAACTTTATCCGGTTCGCCGGGAGTCCGAAACGCCCAAGAGCCAGCATCCCGAGAGCCAACACCAGGCGTCGCACTGCCGCAAGTTCCCTGCGATCTCAGTCATTCCGACCTTGCGAGGGGGGTGGTAATGTCCAAGGTTGAATCCAGCAGCGAGTGCCAGACGCGTTTAAGGTAAGCCAAGTTCCCGTGCGAGAAAAGACGCCGTCGGGGACGCAACTCACGGAATTCCGACACTTTTTGCGGAGAAAACAGTTGTGAAGCAGGGCTCAAAGGGACGCGAAAAAGCACCGGCGATACGGATCATCGGCGGCACGATGCGCGGTCGCGCGATCCATTACGATGGCGACCCCGCCACGCGGCCCATGAAAGACCGCGTTCGCGAAGCGGCCTTTAATTTGTTGGGGCCGCCGATCAAAGGCAAACGGATCATCGATCTATTTGCCGGCACCGGGGCCATGGCGTTTGAAGCCATTAGTCGCGGTGCGGCCAGCGCAATCTTGATCGAGCGGCGTTTTCCCAACGCGCGGTTGATCCGAAAAACGGCCGAAGAATTGGGCGTCACCGACAAGATCGATGTCTTTTCAGGCGACACGTTTCAATGGGTCCGCCGGGTGATGGAAGCATCCGACGAGCCAGCCGTTGTGTTTTGCTGCCCTCCCTACGATTTCTACGTTGATTCCTGGCCGCAACTTGCGGCGATGATCGACCGCCTGATCGAACGATTGCCAGCCGGGAGCATGGTGCTGGTCGAATCCGATG
>JAUIHJ010000377.1 GCA_030432015.1 bacterium | reverse complement strand
ATTCCCGGGCAAATGGCCACTAACGATGCGCATCTGTTCTTCATCGGGCAGGCCGGTAAGGACCAGACGCGACTCTGGGTCGTACTTCCCGATCTACCGGTTGCCAAGGAACACCTGACGTTCAGCGGCGGCAAGGTCAAGACGGCAGGGGATCTCAAGACGTTCCTAACGCAACACGGTGACGCGTTCGTGAATGCGAACCAACCCGCTGTTGTTCTTGAAATCCGGAAGTCCTGAAACATTCGCGCTGGTGCGCGTGGCTTCGCCAAACGTCGCAGTGGCGGGAAACGGACCGTGATGAAGATCTTGTTTCTACATGGATGGACGAGTGTGCCTGGCGGGCGGAAACCGACGTACCTTCGCCAGTA
Organism: bacterium; assembly: GCA_030432015.1. GTDB lineage: Bacteria > Planctomycetota > Planctomycetia > Pirellulales > Pirellulaceae > ARS98. The sequence continues at coordinate 7,730 of JAUIHJ010000377.1, read as the reverse complement.
CGGACACATGGTGCTCAACCCGGCGCTCCCCGACGACGATTTTGCAGCGTCGATACGAATCGCCACAACGGAATACGAGGTGTCTTGTCCCGATGTAATCGTGGGCTCGTCACGCGGTGGTGCGGTGGCAATGAATGTGGCGAGCGGAGAGACGCCGCTGGTCTTGCTTTGCCCTGCTTGGAAACGCTGGGGGCAGGCAACCACCGTCAAGCCCAGCGTACGAATCTTGCATTCACGCTCCGACGATGTCATTCCGTTTGCGGATTCCCAGGAACTGATCACCAACAGCAAACTCGCGTCGTCCACGCTGGTGGAAATCGGCACCGATCACCGTCTGGCCGAGCCCGAACCGCTGGCTGCCATGTTGCAGGCGTGCGAGCAACTCCTGTCACAACGTTCGTAGGGTCCGGGAAACCTTCCGCACAAGTGCGGCGAACGGTTGTGCTCTTTCCGCAACCGTCGCTTGCCAAATTCCCGAAATGACCGAATGTACTTCGGCGCCACTTGGGGGACGGCCTCGTTTTTGGCCTCGCGGCAGAGCGAGCGGGGCAGCCGGGCTTGTTGGCGAGATTGGTGCCTGTCGCCGTGACGCGGTATGCCCCCGTAACGCGCTGGGCGATAGCCCTGATGTTCTACAAGGCGCCGCTGGCATTTGTTGCGAGCTTGGCCCGACTCGCGGAACTCGACCCTGCGGTACGCGGCAACGGTCCGACATCGCATGGTTGAGTTTACCGATTAGGTCGAGCTTACCGGAGGCATGGATCTTACCGAACGTACCGGAAATGCCGACCGTTCGATTCATGCCGATGTTAACGTTCAGTTCGTGCCGATTATTCCGGTACCCACCGATTTTTCACTCCCTCAAGGTGCCTAGATCATGTCTTCACGCCTCCTGGTGATCTTCCCGTTACTCGCCTGTTTCTCGCTCGTTCCGGTCCACGCCCAAGAGACCGGGGCAGCGAGCCCGTCGGATTCGGACGGACCGGTTGTCGCCGCCATAGGGGACATCGATGTTGACGAAGAGGACCACGATCACTCCGACCATGATCACAGCGACCACGATCACAGCGACCATGCTGATATCGCCGCAGGGGATGACGAGGTGTGGCACGTTGATGCGTGGCACGAACACTCGATCAAGCACGATCGAGTGGACTCGCACGCGCCTGCCTTCCTGATGGGGGACCATGTCCATGAGGCAGGTGAATGGATGGTCGAATACAAGTACGCCAGCATGTTCATGGACGGGAATCGCTCGGGGACAACCCGCTTGACCGACCAGCAAGCACTCGACTTTATTGGAACCGTGCCGCCGGGAACCCCTGGGGTTACGGCATACGGTGCGACGCCGATCAACATGACGATGCAGATGCACATGATTCACATCATGCGCGGGATTACAGATCACGTTACAGCCTATGTGATGCCCATGTGGATGGACAACACGATGGACCATCGCCGCCGCAACGGGACATATTTTACGACCAACAACAGCGGCTTCGGCGACTTGAATTTCGGTGCCCTGTGGCGGATCTATGACGGCTGCTCCGACGAACTCATTGTTAACCTTCGATTTAGTGCGCCGACCGGCGACATTGACAACGTCACTTCGATTCCGACGGGTAGCCCGTCGGAATTCCCCTATCCTATGCGGCTGGGGCACGGCACCTGGGATGCCCGGCCGGCGATTACCTATCGATCCTACGGCGAACGACACAGTTTTGGTTTGCAAGGCTCGTTCGACCTCCCAATGGGCATCAATGACTCGGACTATCGGGTCGGCAACGAGTACCGGGCGACGGCGTGGTTGAGCTACCTGTTGGACTGCGAAAAGCGGCTCGCGGCAACCTTTCGCATCGAAGGCCTGTGGCGCAGCAATTATGTCGGAGCGGACCCGCAGCTTAATCCCAATCTCATCAGCACCGCCGATCCCGATATGCGAGGGGGCGACTACTTGAACCTGGGATACGGGATGATGTACATGCTGCGGCACGGCGGGCGGCTCAATGTCGAATTCACCAACCCCGTGGTGCAGAATCTGCGCGGCGTGCAGTTGGAAACGGACTGGTCGTTCGCTGCCAGCTACTCGAAGGCGTTCTAGCAGACCGGGCGTCAATCAGGGAGCCGGCTCGATGTTGGCCGCCCTGCGGAGCGGCCGGCGAAGCAGGGCATGTCGGCGAACAACACACCTGTCCCTCAGACTTGGTTTTGCCACGGACGCGGTTTGTGCTCTGACGACAGGCATTGGTTTTTGTAGCTCGAAGCGACTGCTTTGAAGCTGCGCCAACGAGCCGCGTAGCGGCGGCAGACGAGCAACTGACATGCCCGCGGCATAAGCAACAGCGCCACTGCAAAACGCGTCAGCGAGGGCTGTTGCGTTCTTAGCAACTCGAATCGGTTAGGATAGGGGGCGGCCTCGCGGGCAATCCCGCTCTCCCCCGGCCCGCTCCCCCAAGACATTGACGATCCGGATCGAAAATGAAGGCAGGCGTTTGGGCGTCAGAGTTTCTGGGAGCGGGAGCGAGAGAATCGTAATTCAAGAAGATGGCACGGGGGCCGGGATTGGCTGTCCGTACGATCATTCTCCGACCCCTGCCCATTGGCGGCCACGCATGGCGAACCACTGGAAGTTAACGCTGATCGTCGTGTCGATCGCACTCGGCCTTGGTTCCATCCTTGTGTTGCTGGCCTCGCGCCGCCAGTCCCAACGTCAGGAATCGGCCATGGCGCTGATTCGTGACATGGACCGCATCGACCAGCGGTTGGCACAGGCTTCCCGGGAGTTTGAAATTGCGCTCGGGCAATGTCTGGCCAGTCCTGGCGCGCCGCCACATGCTGAAGGTGGACTGGAACTGGGTGAAGTCGCAACGGGCGAGTTAGGAGCGGGCTCGGCGCGTGCCCCCACCGCCGCTGCGGGAGCCGCGCGTGGTGACCAGCCTGGCGATCGTTTGCCGGATCGCGACGCGCTTGGCGCGGTTCAGCATGCGCATCGGGCCTTGATGGAGTCGGTCAGCCATTCGATTGCTGTCGTTTCGAGTTTGCCGGCCCCGGAGTCGGAGTCCGCGGAGATCTTCATTTCCTCGCAGCGTAAATTTCTGCTTATTCAACGTGGGATCATTCGCGAAGACTTTGGTCAGTTGATGCGCATGTTGGAGGACACGGCGCTCCCGCCAGCAGCACGCCTGGCTGCAATCCGCACGATTGTCGAAGCGGCATACGAAAAAACGGAAGGCGAATTCGCTGCAGTGGCTGCTGCCCGATCGCGCTTTGCGGATGAATTTGCGATCCATCTAACAACACATCCCTAATCGCGAAAGCGGTGCGCTGGGGCGAGCGAATGTTCGGCTCGCTGGCGTTTCGAGTCGCGGTTTGGTAAATTCTGGGGCGCAACTGGTGTTATTTTTCGCGTTTCGCCGAGTATTGCATTCTGACGTTTTGCCGCCCTTGTTCTGCAGGGCGTGAAGGAAGTTACCATGAGCAAGGTACTAAATATCGTGCCGGACCGCTGTACCGGCTGCATGCAGTGCGAGTTGGCCTGTTCGTGGGTCCAGACCGGTACGTTTGCACCCTCGAAGAGTGTCATCCGCGTCAACGTCTTTGACGAGGAGGCCAGCTATGCCCCGTACACCTGCTTGCAATGCGACGAAGCATGGTGCATGTCGGCCTGCCCGGTCAACGCCATCGCCATCGACGAAGCGACCGGTGCCAAGGTCGTGATCGAGGCGTCCTGTATCGGGTGCCACCTTTGCACGATTGCCTGCCCCTTCGGAACGGTTTTCACGACGCCCAAGTCAGACACGGCGACCAAGTGTAACCTTTGTGGCGGTGACCCCGCCTGCGCGACCGCCTGTCCTACCGATGCCATCGAATACGTAGAGGCCGACCGGGCTGGCGGTTGGTTCGAGCCATGGACCGAGCGAGTTAATTCGAACTACGTTGAAGCCGCAACCGGGGCAAATTGACTCGCGGCCCGCGACGAACGATCAGCGGCGTGCCGCGAGCGACCAACTCCGCAGCCCTGAAGTGTCACAGTGAATTCAATCAACGGTGAACTAATACAAGGACGATAGGATGGGTGGTTGGACAGGCAAGCTGCTGCGAGTCAATCTAACGACGGGAACCCACGCGATTGAAGATATTCCGGTCGCCTGGATGCGCGAGTACATCGGTGGTCGCGGTCTGGCAGCGCGTTACCTGTACGAAGAAATGGATCCGACCGCGGATCCATTGGGACCGGAGAACAAGTTGATCTTTGCCACCGGTCCGTTGACCGGGACTCCCGTGCCCTGTGGCGCTCGATACATGGTGGTGACCAAGGGTGCCCTAACCAACGCAATCACGACGTCGAATTCAGGCGGCCACTGGGGGCCGGAACTCAAATTCGCTGGCTACGATCTGTTGATTCTGGAAGGCCAGGCACCCCGGCCGAGTTACCTGTTCATCTATGACGATCGTGTCGAGATTCGTGACGCGGCCCAGTATTGGGGCAAGGGCGTATTCGAAACGGAAGACGGCTTGCGCGAAGAGTTGGGCATCCCCGCGCTGCGCGTTTCCTGCATCGGTCCCGCCGGTGAAAACCTGGTGAAATTCGCCTGCATCATGAACGACAAGCATCGCGCGGCGGGGCGAAGCGGTGTCGGCACGGTGATGGGCTCGAAAAACCTTAAAGCAATTGCCGTCCGCGGCACCGGCGGTGTCGACATCGCCGAACCCGAGGCGTTCATGAAGGCGGTCTGGGAAATGCGTGCGGAAATGCAGGACAACCCAGGGCGTAAATCGTTTACCGAATTGGGAACCGCCGCCACAATCGACCTGACCAACGCGTTCGGCGGCCTGCCGACGCGTAATTTTCAACAGGGCCAGTTCGAGCACGCCGAAGCGCTCAACGGAAATGCCGTCAAGGATACTCGGATGGTTTCCAACAAGGCCTGCTTCGCCTGCACCATTGCTTGTGGCCGCGTCTGCCGGTTGGGCGAACATTCTGAGAAGTACATGGTCAATGTGCATCCGCGTAATTGGAAGACGGCCGGCGAAGGTCCCGAGTATGAAGCTGCATGGGCGTTGGGCGCAGACACGGGCGTCGGTGATCTGGACGCGGTACTCAAGGCCAACTGGCTATGCAACGATTTGGGGATGGACCCGATTTCCATGGGGTCGACGCTCGCCTCCGCCATGGAACTCTATCAAACGGGTGTCATTGGCGACGACGACGTGGAAACGCCCCTGACTTTTGGCTCGGCCGAAGCATTGGTGCGGATGTGCGAAGCGACCGCCTATCGCGAAGGTTTCGGGACGGAGTTGGCCGAGGGGGCCAAGCGGATGGGCGAGAAGTTCAATCGACCGGAAGTCTTCATGGGGAGCAAGGGTCAGGAATTCCCGGCCTATGACCCTCGTGGCTTTCAAGGCATGGGCGTTGCTTATGCCACGTGCAATCGTGGCGGTTGCCACCTGCGGGCCTGGACGCCCGGTCCCGAATCAAGCACGATGGATCCGCATACGCCAGCAGGCAAGAGTGAATGGGTGGTCCCTGAACAGAATCGCACGACGTCGCATGACAATACCGGTGTCTGCCTGTTTGTGGCCGGAGCGGGCGGCCCCATGGAAAAGATCGCCCCGTGTGTTTCCGCGGCGACGGGACACCCATACAGCATGGACGAAGTGCTGAAAATCGGCGAGCGGACCTGGAACATTGAGCGACTCTGGAACCTCAGGGCCGGCTTGACCAAGGCGGACGACTCGCTGCCCAAGCGACTCTTGAAGGAACCACACACCGACGGACCTTCGAAAGGTGTGACCGTGAATTTGGAGTTCATGTTACCGATCTACTACGAAGCGCGCGGCTGGGACCCGGAAGGCGTTCCGTCGCCAGAGAAGTTGACCGAACTGGGACTGGCGTCGTTGTAACGCCGGTGTGACCGACGAGGGAATTCGCCGATCGAAATTCAGGAAGAATCAATGGCCCAACATCACGTCATCATTGGCGGCGGACCTGCCGCAACCAACGCACTCGAGACGATTCGCATTTTCGATACCGAAGCGAAGATCACGCTTGTCTCCGACGAACCCGCGCATTCACGAATGGCGCTCCCCTATTGGCTGGCCGGAAATATCCCACCCGAACAGACGCACACCGGCGACGCCGCCCATTTTCAGAAGCTGGGAGTCGAGACGCGTTTTGGCGTTCGGGTAACTGGCATTGAGGCCGCCGGCAACAGGGTAACGCTTAACGACGGTCGTTCGCTGGCCTACGACAATCTGCTCATTGCAACCGGTTCGTCACCTCTGGCACCACCGATTGCCGGTACGGATCTACCGGGTGTGCAGCCTATGTGGTCACTCGCCCACACGCAACAATTGTTGGATGCAACCAGTGGTCTAGAGAAGCCGCGGGTCGTCCTGGTCGGCGCAGGGTTCATCGGCTTTATCGTCTTGAATGCCATGTTCAAGCGAGGCTGGGACTTGACGGTGGTCGAACGTGAATCGCAGATCCTGCCGCGGATGCTGGACAACGAATCTGCCGGGTTCGTCGGGAACTGGATGACGTCCAAAGGGGTTGCCGTCCACACCGGAACGACGGTGCAATCGATCACCGCCGCGGATGACGGATCGAAACGTGTGCACCTGGAAAATGGCGACCAGATCGCCGCTGACATCGTCATCATTGCGACCGGGATCAAGGCGAATCTCGACCTGGTCGCCGGGGCGGGTATCGACGCCGATGCGGGTATCCTCGTCAATGACCAGATGCAGTCAAGCGTGCCGAATATTTACGCGGCCGGAGATGTCGCCCAGGGGCCGGTGCTGTTCAGTGATCAGCGTGCCGTGCATGCGATTCAGCCGACCGCCGTCGACCATGGACGCGTGGCCGGCGCCAACATGGCGGGCGAAGAGATTCACTATCCTGGTAGCCTGCTGATGAATGTCGTCGACGTCTGCGGACTGCAGACCGTTAGCTATGGGGCCTGGAATGACGCCACGGCCGAGGCTACGACAATCTCAAACCCCACGAATTCGATCTATCGCAAGCTACTATGGCACGACGACCGCCTGGTTGGTGCCATCTTTACGGGGCAGGCGGACGACTTGGGAATGCTGACCGACATTGGGATGGTCAAAGGGATTTTGCAGACCCAAACCAAGTTGGCGGCTTGGAAGCAGTTTCTGCAGGAGAACCCGTTCGATATTCGCCGCGCCTACATCGGAGCCGGTGTTGCCCAGAAACTCGTCGAAACAACCCTGCTCGGCAGCGCGACCAGAGATCGCAAGTACCATTTCCGCGGTGCCCAGGCCAAAGCCACCATGGGCGCGTCGCATGCGCAGTTCGTCGGCACGAAATCACAGCCATGATTGTGCACGTCAAGCTGATGGGGGTCTTAAAGCCCAAGACGCCGCCCGGTGACCAACTGGAACTCGAGGAGGGTGCGTCGATTGAAGACGTGTTGCGGCGGCTGGATGTGCCTGCCGAGAGCGTGCAGATTTTCACGGTCAACGGCTCGCTCGAACGGGATCGCGGCCGGGTGCTGATCGACGGTGACGCGCTATCCGTCCTTCCGCCGGCCGGTGGGGGGTAACCCGATTCCGTTGAATACCTGCATTGCACGTTAGATCGTGTGGAATGACGCGCTGCCGCTGGACTCGCTCGTGCTGCAGGCTGGTATTTTCTGAGCACGCTGCGCGCGGCAACTCGCCGGCGGCTCGTGGCATCAGTTACGTGTCGCAATGCCGTACAA
>JAUIHJ010000376.1 GCA_030432015.1 bacterium | reverse complement strand
GTTTCCGGTGGCGCCATGATCGCGAACACTTCTCGGCATTTGACTAACTTGATCGCTTTCCTGCTATCCGAGAGCCGTTTGGAACCGCCGAGGCATTCGAGTCACCCTCAGCGCCGGTTGTTCCAGAACTGCATCGGTCTCAAGGATAGGCGGCGATGATGAGCTAAATGGCCGAGCGCGATTCAGCAGCGCACAGCCCGTCCGCTGGACAGGCAACTTTTTCGCCGACAGGCGGTTTTTCTGCAGTTAAATCTAATGGGCGGCAAAAAACGAAGCCGGTCCCCGATTGTTGCCGAATTGCACTCGATCATTCAGCTCGGCGAACGCCATTTTCTGGGATGTCTGACAGAAATTTCACGGACGCGTTCCTTGAGGAAGCCAACATGCCAGAAAATTGTTGTCGTGCGGCAGTCGAATTATCCTGGAATTAGAAATTTGGCGACACCATTGCGTGACTACGTCGCCGATCGATTTCTGCCAACATCGCCTTCTGCCAACATCGCCGCGGAGGAAAAAATGGAAGTTGTCGAAAGCTACGTGCAGGCCGTCTACCAGGACGAAGCCCAGCCCGACAATTATATCTGCTGCCGCAAGAACCAAAATCAAGTTGAGCTTGAAGACGAATCGACGGGGAAGCGGCATACGGTGCTTACATTCTGTACCAACGATGTGTTGGGGCTCACCCAATCGCCCCTCGTCAAGGCCGCGGCAATCAACGCGATTCAGGAATACGGGACTTCGAACGGCTCCTGTGCTCCGTTGAGTGGCCGCATTGATCTGCATCGTGAGCTGGAGCAAGAGATCTCGATATTCAAACATCTTCCTCATACGCAACTGTTTCTCAATGCCTGGATGGCGATGCAAGCGTTGATGGATGGATTTTGCCACCTGGCGATACCAGTTCCAGGCTTTTGCAATACCAGGGAGACGTTGGTGCTGAGCGATCTACTCAATCATGCGTGCATCCTCTCGGCGATTAACAATTCTGGGAGCCGAGCGGGTGAAAAGTTCGGCCATAGTCCGAAGGTCCGAGTCAAAGCTTATCGTCATCGCGACATGGAAAACCTTGCCGAGAAATTGCGTCGCTTCGCAAGGCCAGGTGACCGCATTATGGTCGTTTCCGATTCCGTTTTTTCGATGGACGGGGATATCGCGCCCTTGCCCGAGATGCTGGATATTCTGGAAGGATACCCGGGAAGCACGCTTGTGATGGATGAAGCGCACGCCAGCGGTGCGATCGGTCCGACGGGTGGCGGCATCTACGATCACTTCAACATTTCACCGCAGCAGGCGCTTGATCGCGGCGTTCATCCGTTGATCATGACCACGTTCTCAAAGTTTGCGGCGTCCGCCGGCGCTGCCATTAGCAGTCATTCCCAGGACCTTATCAAGCTGTTGAACATCCAGCCAAGCTCCATTTGCACAGTTTCCCTTCCGCCTCCGACAACTGCGGCGGCATTAGAGAGTATTCGCTTGGTGCGGCGGCATCCCGAGTTAGTGCAACGACTCCAAAGTAACACGCGATACTTGCGATCGCGGTTGCGCGAAACGGGTTTTGAGACGACGGGCGAGACCAACGTGATTCCGATTCTATTGCCGGCGGAAGTAAATCCCAAACTCTTTGCTCGTCATTTGCTCGAGGTATTTGGCATTTGGGTTTCGCCCGTTTGGTTCATCGCCCGACCCCGGTTGCGGGTGACCGTTAACGCGATACACACCAGGCAAGAGATGGACCGATTTGTTGACGCGCTGGGCCGATCGCGAACCGCGTTTGGATTCCCGCCATCGACCACTTCAAGGGCCAGCGCAGAAGCGTCGACGGCAAGTCGCGAACTGCACCATGACAACGAAGCGGTCTCCCAGGATGGCGGCGACGGTGACCAGGCGACCGCTGGAATCAGCAATGCACACCGGGGCGCCTAATTTGCCGGTGCGGCTCACGACGTGCGATACTTACGGCTGCCGGTGACCCCGATGCACCGATTCCTTTCCGGTCGCGAATTTCAGCCGCTCACGCGGGGACGCCTGGGCAACCTGAAAATTGCCGGTGGACTTTCACCATCGCCAGGATTGCATCCTGTGAAGTCGCGGCCGGCGTTGCAGGTCAGAAGGCCCGCCTCGTTAGATGGCACGCTGCAACCGTGAAGGCGTGCGTTCCTTGCGGCATGTCATTTGGGGAGATATCTTGGTCGCAGCTTGGCGATGTTGGTGTTTCATCGTATGGGCGAGCCACGGGTTTATCTTTAAAGATCTGAGAGCTTGATGTGTGTGCTTTGATTCCTCGCAAACTCAGTCCCGCCGAGCAGTTGCTCGATGCTCTGATTGACGAATTGAGAAACGAGTCCTTCAAACAATACTACGACTATAGCCACAATCTTGGGCATTTCACGTCGTATTCTGAGTCCTTCGCTCCTGCCGATGCGCTGACGAACCCGGCCGAAGATTTAGCAACGTTTGAGACTCAGGTAGCCGCATCTCAAGGCGAGCCTGCAGGATGTGCGTTCGACCCGCTGGAAAACTATGAGGCGAAGACACCGGTCGAATGGCTTAGTGGACCGAGACTAAAGCAAGGTCACAAGTTCCGTTTCATTGACAACCGACTTGTGCCGTCTGACTCCGACTTGCGGGTTCGACAAGTATCCCCGGCCGATCAGGTCGCACAGGTATTCACCCGAGAACTTAAATTTGTCGTCCAACAGCTAACACGACTACCTTCGCTCGAATCGATCGTTCAGACCTTGACGGGTCTCGCCGAATTCTATGACCGTGTCACGGAACAGATCGCCGAATGGACGAACGAGATCGAGGATGCTGTGATTTCGGACTCCCAACCGGTTCACCGCCTTGATGCTGATCAGCTTGGGCGTGAACGAGCCGACTCCGACCGACTCGACCGACCGGACTTCGACCGACCGGACCGCGAACGTGACACGTTCGAACCCGATGAACATCGCCACTTCGACTCCTCAAGGTGAGCCTTCACCCTCCTTGCGGATGGCGACGAACCTGAGGATCAATATCAAGTCGCTGTCGGTCGTCCTTGTCTCCAGGAATTCTGGCCATTCCCCTTCCACATCAAAACGCTGTGGATTGTGGTAGTCGAAACTGCCGCGCGCGGGAATGGTCAATTTCCAATCACCCGCGGGATCGACATTGGAAAAGCTTCCACCTTGCATCGTGAGTCCCGTGCCAATGGGATTCACCGTCAACTTGACAGGATCACAGGCGGCCACTCCGGGTGGCGGCGTCAGTTCCGCGCTGAAGTGGTGTCCACTATGAACTGCGACCAGCGCGATGTCTTTCAATCGCCGATGCGTCCACGACTCAAACTTGCCTTCGGGCACTCGTACGCTGATTGTTCGTCCGCGGCCGCGTAGCAATCGGAACGCGGCCTTCAAATCAAGCGTTTCGTCTTCATCGAGGTTCATCATGTCGTAGCCGGTCAGCGGGTCGTAGCCTGGTAAGCAGTCCTTATTTAGACTAAGGGCTTGGACATGGATCTGATCTCGAGCGGTGATCATTTTGATCCCAGAAACCATATTTCGTGTCCAGCTACGCAGCGATTCAAACAGACCGACGGAGTTCATGTCCAATTCGGGAAAGCCGCTCAGCAGTTCCGACGCGACATCGCCAAACACTTTTTCCACACCGCGCCGGCACGCCGTCAATCGGCAATAGGCGTTGCCCAGATCAAAGTCGAATGACTTCTTCAGCTCTTCGATTCGCAAGTGCAATCCCTTGAGATTGTTGACGTCCCAGGTTCCAGAGCGGATCAACTCTTCATGCTTTTTCGCCAGAGCTCGTCGTTCGGATTTGGTCTGGATTAGCTGTTTCTCCAGTTCGATGCCAGCGCTGACGTTCTTCAACGTCGCCTTCGCAGACGACAATTCTGCAAGTAATTTGTGCTTCTCTGCACCCTCAGCCACTTGTAACGCGGCGTCCAAGTGTTTGATCGAAACGAGCAAGCCGGTCCTGGTCTCTTGTAACGAATGAAGTTCGTGCTCATACAGGCCTGCATCAATTTCCCGCTGAAGAATCGTGTCTTTTTCGACAAACTCCCAATAGCGGAGGGTTGACCGAAACAGTTCATCTCGGATTTTGCGAGCCTTGGAACGCGCGGAAATGCATCGATCGACGTAGGAAATGCTTTCCGCAAGCAAGCGGTCAAAATGCATCGGATTGGGCGCGTAGTCTTTGCCCTGGCTGGAGAGAAAGCGAGAAATCACGTCAACAGCATCGACGTCAAGCGGCTGACGAACATCAAACTTGAGGTTCGGTGTCAAGAAGTCTGTGTCGGGGATATCCGCGAAAGTTAACCGCAGGTGTTCAAAAAGAGAAGTCATCAGGCAAGGTGAAGCGTAGGAGATGTGGGCAAACCAAGCAGAGCCTGAGATTCTCAAGAACCTGACGGCGGAATTCAAGAGGGCCGCAGATCTTCAGGGTCATTCCCAGACTCGGCAGTCCGGCGAAACGGTGTTCTGCGTTGCACGCTCCGGACATCGCAATCGAAGTGGTCCTGGGATCTGCTCAATTGATCGCGGTCGCCGCGGCGATTGAGGCAACGTCATCGAATGTTAATCAACTCGCTGTCGATCAATTCGAGAGCCCGGTCGATCAGCATTTCGGCTTCTTGATACTTCTGGCGTTGGAGCAGGGGACCAATCTGTCGCATCAACTTTTCGATCGGCGCAACGCCGCGTCCGTTCTGCTGCATTGCTCGAGCGCCGTCCTGAAGTCGACGAATCTTGGCAGCGAGTTGTGGCGGCGGCCCCTGCGGCGGATTGACTCGCGGGGGCCGTTCACCTGGATCGGCAAGTTCCTGGCGCGCCGCCGCGTAGCGCTTGCGGATGAATTCCTTGATCGACATGACAATCTGGTCGTAATCTTCCGCCTCTCGACTGGTGGCCCGACGATGCGGAAACGGATCGTTCTGCAAGTCCTGTTTGATCAGCGCGTACTTCCCATCGACGATCGTCGTCAGGTGCTCCGGCTCGAAGTGCTCGTCGAGAATTCGCCGCGCCTCGTGCCGGTAACGACGCAGCATGGCGGGATTGTTAATGATCCGCTCCATCAACGGATTATGCGAGCCTGTTCTCGGCGCCGGCCACGCCGCGTGCCAGTCATCGAGAACTTTGATCCGGTCAAACGCCGTCGCGGAAAACCCGACGTCCAAGTCCCACGGCATGTAACGCCAGCGACTCCGTTGATTGTCACGGTACAAGTAGTAGTTGTGCGGATTCCAGCCTGTGAGTTGGTCAAACGCACCGGCGAACAAGAGCACGGCCGTTGTACGCAGAAAGTCATCCAACTCGAGCGTGGCTTCGATACGCTCGGCGAATTCGTCGGCAGGTGCTTGATTGATTATCTTAATAAACTCAATCAATCGATCTTGATCTTGCTTCGATGTGCCGGCCTTCGGCTCAAACGCCTTCTCGTAATTGTCGCGGGTTTCGCCGATGAATTGCAGGTTGCAGCCCGGACCGCCCTCATCGCACTTAAAGAGCGCGCCTTTGGGGTCAGGAAGATGGCTCGCAAGAAATGACTCATCGATCCGCTCGACATTCACATACACGCCGCGGTAGGTGCCGTTAATGAACAGCTTGGCGTAATTAGCCCGGTGTGTAACGATTCCTTCGGCACGCAGAATCTCGGTCACGATCGGCTCGCTGAACAGACTACCGAACTGAATGCCGTTGTCGAGCGACACGCGGCGCAAACCAAAGAAGCGAGCATCTTTGTCGTACTCGTTGAACTTGATCAGGTAGCTTCTCTTAAATGGGGCCTGCCGATTGGAAGAACTGTTGCCTTTGAAACGCACGGCAACGTTTGCTAGCTCGGTATCTCGCCAGTGGAACGAAGCGGGAACATAAATCCGCCGGGGCAAGGCTTGGACCATCCGTTGCACGTCCGCATCGGCGATTTGCAGCCGCACTTCCTGTACGTGGTCCGGTCTGTAGAAGTCATCAAGCGGATCGGCGATTGCGAACGAGGTCGCGGCAAGTGCCGCACCAATTGCGACGAACGGCACGGTGTATCGAAGGTGGCGATCCATGGCTGATCCTGAGTCAAAAGGCACATCGGACGGCGCGTTTATAGCGTGTATTACCGCTTGGTTGAATAGCTGAGCCAATTGTTAACGCTGGTCCGCTCCCAATCGCGCCGTCGTTGTGCCCCGGTTGCTGGCGATTGCCGGCACCACATTCGAGGTGTTGTTGCAGGCGCCCGATCGCCAAAGGAACGTAAAACCAGCGGACACCGGCCGGGCAGTTTTTTTGCAATCGTCAGGCCGCGTCCCAATCGGGAAGGTCAATCGGATAGGATGGTATCTGCGTACATTAGCGATGCCTCCCCGGGCGGCACCCGTCCGCAACTGCCGATTCGCCGGGTTTTCGGTACCTTGAGATTTTGATTCGTGTTGAGGGTTGTGTCGGCGTGGAGGCCTGGTACGCAGCGATCGAATCGACGCCGTGGCAGCCCAAAGGTCACACACCAGCCATTGAAAGTTGTCGCCATGAATTGTTCTGCCAACCTCACCAATCAAGCATGGCCTTGGGGGAAGTGGGGCACGCGCGTATTCGTCATGCAGTGCTGCCTGTTGGTCGTGAGCCCGGCGACTTCCGAGGATCTTCTGAAGATCGACAACGGAACAATCCAAGTCGGTGTCGATCGTGATAAAGGGGCGGCAATCACGTGGCTATCTTCGCAGGCCTACCCAAAGAATATCGTCAATGTTGCGGATCCAGGACGGCTGATCCAACAGTCGTATTATGCGGGTCAGCGGCTTGATCGCACGGCCGAAGGGCAAAGCCGATCGTGGAGCCCGTGGCCGTGGAATCCCATTCAGGGTGGTGGTGTCGGTTCGTGGGCGCGAGCCGTTGAGTTTCGCAGGGAAGGTGACACGCTCTTTTCGGAGACCATCCCGAAGCTTTGGGACATGCCGAACGAACCTGCCCAAGCGGTCATGCGGCAGTGGACCGCGTTCGAACCCTCCTTGGCCAACGTGGTTGTCGTGAAATGCGAGTTTATTTCCAAACGTACTCCCGGTGACCGCTGGGGGGACGTAAGAATGTCGCCCCAGGAAGTCCCCGCGTGCTATTTTACTCGGAGCTTTGCCACGGTAAGAAGCTACCTTGGTAGCGGGCAGTGGCGCGCGGAAACGCAGCCACCAGGTCCACCGTGGGGCAAGGCATCGCCACCGCGGCAAGCAATGGCGTGTTTCAACAAGCGGGAGCAGGGTGTCGCGGTGTTTAGCCCGACGTCAACCCTTCACTGGAATTTCGGCCCGCATGCACGCGGCCTCAGCGACGACCCCACGGCGGGGCCGTGCATGCATATCGCACCGATTAGTCGCATCGAGCTTGCACCTCGATCGACGTATCGGTATCGCTATTGGCTGGTCGTTGGAAATCAAGACGAAATCGCCACCAGCCTGGATGCCCTGTGGTCGAAGTATCCGGACGAACGCGCGGAGCTCAACGGCAGGATGTGATGTCGCGCCACCGGCGTCATCAACCGTCATCGCCGGGCGGCGCAGACAAACGACGACGAACATCTTCTTCGCATCCCAAGCAAAGATTTACCTCGACGTCGCGATGAGATCGAAAATGAACAGCTTGCAACGCAGTGATCACAGTGGGGTGAAACGCCGGCACTTCCTGCGCGCCATCACGGCGTCCACGGCATCGTGGACGGTGGCAAACTCATGTCGCGTTTTCGCGGCGACGCCGGATCCTCGCGTCGCTGAACTTGCCGGCGCGATTGGAATTGTGTCCGCTTCGGCACATGCTCAGTTGACCGGGCGTGCCCGCGGTCGGCAGTTTACGTTGCTTGAACTGCCCGCCATCCTGCGTAACGAACTCGACATGCGCGTTGTCGACCTGAATACCTCGTCGTTTCCGGATTTCGCGGCGGTGAGTCCGCTGTACCTTGCTAAGTTGCGTGCGGCGGTTGCCGATGCTGGTTGCGTCGTCACGAATCTCAAGATGAACCAGCGCGGCTACGATATGAACAGCCCGGACAAGGCGGTCCGCGAACGAGCGATGACCGAATACAAGCGGTCAATTGACATCGCAGCCGAACTGGGGTGTCGTCGGGGATCTTC
>JAUIHJ010000375.1 GCA_030432015.1 bacterium | reverse complement strand
TCTGCAGTGCATCGTCTTTACGTTGCCCGAACGGATGATGCGCGAACATAAGGGTTACTTTCAACCTGAGACCGGCAAGATGGCGGACGTGGTCACCGTCGGCAGCCGGCCGCTCGGCAAGTCTCAGATGATCGAACGTCGCCTCGCCGGCGTCGCTGCCTTTCCGCAGGATCTGCGAGCGGAGCACGGGTTCGACAACCGGGGCGATCATCTCTCACTGTCGCCGCTTCTCATGGAAGCCTTGCTGAATCTCGGCCAATCGATCACGCAAAGCCCCGATTTCACGCCGCAGAATGTCGGCGTCTGGAATGCGTTCTTCGCGGTCCCGCAGCCTGACACGGATCAGCAGGCCGCGGTGCGCGAGCGTCTGGCATCATTTCTGAGGCGGGCGTTTCGCGGTCCGGTCGAGGAAAACATCCTTGATCGCTACGTGGCCTTTGTGACCCGCCAGCTCGACGCCGGGGTCGCCTTCCCTGAAGCGATGAAATCCGTCGCCGCCGCGACGATTGCTTCGCCGAGATTTGTTTACCTCTACGACAAGGCAGGAGACCATGAGACGGCTGAGCCGATCGACGGATTTGAGCTCGCGTCACGCCTCTCCTTTTTCCTCTGGGGGAGCATCCCCGACCAAACGCTACTCGATCTGGCCGCGACAGGAGAACTGATCAAACCTGACGTTCTCGACGCACAGGTCGACCGGATGCTCAAGGATCGCAAGCTAAAACGTTTTTGCGACAGCTTTCCAGCACAATGGCTGCAACTCGAGCGCATTATTTCTTCAGTTCCCAATCGGGAGAAGTTTCCCGGATTCTATTTCTCCAAGTATCGCAACAGCATGCACATGATGATGGAACCGCTGCTGTTGTTTGAGACCGTCTTGATCGAGAATCAACCCATCACGCAACTGATCGATCCGGACTTCACCTATCGTTCGGTGCGGTTGGAAGCTGCCTACAGGGGGCTTGGCACGGAGGCGAGACCGGGGCCGCCGCGGGAAGGGGGCGCCGTCACCATCCTGACGTTTCGTCGTCTGCCGATCGCTGACCGCCGCGCAGGTGGCGTGATCACCAACGCCGCGGTGATGACCATGACGTCCGGCCCGGAACGAACCCAGCCCATCACACGTGGCGCCTGGATTGCGTCGGTTATCTTCAACAACCCGCCTGAGCCGCCCCCCGCTGATGTGCCGCCCCTTGATGAACATCCGCCAGCAGGCCAGGAACAACTGACGCTCCGCGAGCGGCTTTCGCTGCATCGTGAACGGGCAGACTGCAAGGGTTGCCATGAGCAGATTGATCCGCTCGGTTTTGCCCTGGAGAACTTTGATCCAATTGGTGGCTTGCGGGACAAGTACGACAACGGGCGCGACGTCGATATGGCGGGCACCCTGTTTCGAAAACACGACTTCACCAATGTCGTCGAATTCAAGGATGCCATTCTGGCCGAACGAGCGCGGTTTGCCCGAGCCCTTGCCGGGCACCTCCTTTCGTTTGGGCTGGCACGCGAATTGAACGCGGCCGATCGCATTGCCCTCGACCGAATTGTCGACGCAACGTCCGCCGACAACGATCGATTTCAGACGTTAATCAAGCAAGTGATCTTGAGCGAACCTTTCTTGACCAAGTCGAATCCGAACATGGACCAATAGAGGACGTGGCATTGGCGCCCCGTCCATTACGCTCTGGCAACGCGAAATTCCGTCCGACAACGCATTCCACATTTTCATCACGACAGAATCGAAGACTGCAAACCATGAAGACCACATCGCGACGAACGTTCTTACGCGGAATCGGCGGCGCTGCCCTGGCACTGCCGTGGATGGAGAGCATCGCCACCGCGGCAACGGTCGGCCAAGCGCCACAACGGATGGCCCATTTCTATGTGCCGATCGGTGTGGTGCGACGCGGGTTCTTTCCAGGTGAAGCGGATCACATCATCCCCAAAGGGAATCTGGGCGGGGTCATGAAATCGCTCGGCAAGCAGGACCCGCGGTTCAGCGTCAAACCGCTCGATCAACTCACCCCCACGATGCAACCGCTGGAGAAGATCAAACACAAAGTCAATCTCATCACCGGGATGGACCGTACATTTCAACAGGGTACGGACGTGCATGCGCAGTGCGCGTCGTGTTATCTGAGCAGTGCCGTTCCCTACACCATCCAAGGAACCGCCTGGCCACTGGATCGGACGTTGGACCATCTTGTGGCCGACCAGGTGGGAACGACGACGCCTTTCCCAACGCTCGAATTCAGCTGCAACAGCCACCGCGACAACAAAGAGTCGATCTATTTCGACAACATCTCCTGGTATGGAACCGGCCATCTGGCACCGTCAATTCGTGACCCGCGAAAAATGTACCGGCGGCTGTTTTCGACACAGGAGATCGACCGCTACCGTGACATCACCGACCTCGTATTGGAAGACGCCAACGCCTTGCGGAAAGACCTGGGCTTTGCCGATCGGCGCAAGTTTGCAGAGTATTTCGATTCGATTCGCACCATTGAAACGCAGATGGATCGACTCGAAAGCATGAAGGCGGAACTCGCCAACGTGGAATTTGAAGAGCCCCCCGAAGCCTACCTGCCACGCGGTGAATACATTCGTCTGATGGGTGACCTGATGGTGGTGGCCCTGCAGACGGGTCTTACGAATGTGACGACCTTCATGGTCGGCCCCGAACGCTGGGACACGCCCTACAAGTTTGAAGGGCTCTTTGACAAACCACGCAGCCATCATCAAATGTCGCACAACCAGACCAAGATGATCGACGACCTCTTGAAGGTCGATCGGTTTCATATGGAACAGTACGTCTATTTGCTGGAGAAGATGGACGCGATTGAAGAGTCCGCTGGAACATCGCTCCTCGACAACACGCTCTTTACGTACGGGTCGGGATTAGGCGACGGCTCGACACACCAATACAACGACCTTCCGATCGTCATGGCGGGTGGCGGCAAGCGCGTCCCAACAGGGTTGCACATCAACATGCCGGAAGGTACGCCGCTGGCGAACCTATGGTTAACACAGGCGCGCCTGATGGGGCTCGATATGGACCGCTTCGCCGACAGTACCGGAACGATTGACCGATTGATGGCAAGTTGACCTCGGTAACCAAGAACTCCGCGACGCCCAAGCCACGCAGCGGATGGCCGTCGTCAGGTCATCGATCAAGCCCGTGGACGAGCGGAAAACTGGCGTCGATTGGGCTGGACCAAACCCGACAAACAACCTTGGGCGTTCCTTGAACGTCCGTCTTGGCCGGAACGTTTTGCGTCGAATAGCGTCGTAATGTTCCGGCGACGTTGACGAACTCGTAGAGTGGCACGGTCGTTTCCGGCGGATCGGCCAGGTCGGCGGGAAGTCCGTAGAACAAGGGCCGATTCGCGTCCCGACGCTGGCCGGTGTCGCCGTCGGTCTTCCGGTCGTTGCTGTCGTATTCCGTTCGATCGGGCGACGCGTCCGACGGCGCGCCCACCCGCAGCACCATCCCCCCATGGGCATTGGGTTTGGCAAACACGGGCACCGCTCCATCCGCTGGGCGGTCCAACGCAAACCACCCGATCGCCCCGCGCCGCTCGGCGAGACTGAATTGTTCGCCGGCTGCGGCGGTCGACCCGGGTTCCGCATGGACCACGTCGCGCTGGTAGACAGGGACCGGCAGGGCCAGCCTGGGGTCGGTCAAGTCCAGCTTGTACATGATCTGGTTGTAATCGTAACGGGGAGTCTGAGCGGGATTGCCGGAAAATGTGTGCGTGTACGTCCCCTCGAAGAAAATGGTCCGGCCACCGTCTTTGTCGAACATCGGGTGCTGCTTCGGATTGTAAAAGCTGTACTTGTCGTGCGTAACGACTTTGCGCGCGTAGACCCAGGGGCCCAGTGGCGAACTGGATTCCGCGTACCAGATCTCTCCCAACAGGGACGTGCCATACGACTCCAAAATGATTGCGACCCAGCGTTGGCGGTACGCATTCCAATAGACCGACCCACCGTGCGCCGCGACCGGTTGGCCGGTCGCGACGTCTTGCAGTTGGATCAGCCCTTCGTCCTTGCCGAGTTTCTTTTGTTGGATCAATTGGGTCCGTAATTTCCCGACGACCGGCGGTGTGTCGCGCCGCCACACGAATCGCAACCGGCCTTCATCGTCGCGATCCAGTTCAGCCTTCGCCCCGCGGGAACCCTGCTTGAGACAGGTGAATGCTTCGTACTGCGACAGGTCTCGCAGGTCGTGCAGGGTCGCGCGAACGCGGACGTGCGGAAACGGATGGCCGAAGTAGATATAGCGAACACCATCGTCGTCGTGGTGCAGGGGATGCCCGGTGGGCTGGAGCGGAGCGTCCAGGGGAATCGGCATCCGCTTCCCGAACTGTTGTCGCCGGTCGTCGAATTCTACCAAGCCTCGCTCGTAGACCGTAAGCGGCGGCTTAATCTTGACATACTTGGCCAACAGGTGCTCGGTGCCGTCGGCCTCCGTGATCACGACGACTCCGTCGATCCACGTCGGCCCCTTACCCGGCAGCGATGCGGTCGGCTTGGCAAATCCGTCCGCGTCCACGAAATACTCCAGGTTGACCCCCACCTCGGGATCAAGGCCGCCAGCCGCCGGCAGTATCGACGTTGCACCGGGCACGTGAAAATTGCCGAGCGGGTAGCTGGGCTTGTTCGTATCTCCCCAGAACCAATAAATTTTTCCGCGGTAAACGGCGTTCACAACGCTATCCGACCCAAGCACCATCCCGTTCAGCAAGGGCCGCTCGGTCGGTGCCGTGTCGCCGACAAGGACGCTATCTCGGTAAATACCAGCACCTGTCATCCGATAGAGGCGTTGGGCAATATTGATCCGCCGAAGCTTGAGTACCGCGGTACCGCCAGGTGTCACTTGCAACCTGACGCCCGGATAGCCAAATCCATCCTGCGCGAATTCATAGCCGTGGCTGCTGACTCGGAAGAAGACCTGACGATCCATCAAGCCTGGCTCGTGAAAGGCGACGACACCCGCCGAGTCTGTATAGACGCGAATGTTATTGACCGTCTGCAATTCAACCAGCGGTACGCCGCGGCCACTCTCCTGGTCGATCACCGTGATCTTGAAGTAATCGTCTGGACCAGGTGCCAGGGAAAGCGCGGCCGAAACGAAAATCAGTGAGAGACAGTTCGGCATGGTGAAGGCCTCAGAAGGCGGACTGTTGCGACGCCCTCACATTCTACCAAGGCGGTCGATGCGTTGGGCGAGTCGGGCCGAACCATCGGTTGGTCGGCGCATTCGCGGGCATTTCTTGACGTTGCGCGTCGAACGGAAAATAAGACAGCCTCCGTGCCCTCATTGGACAGCGCGCCTTGCCGTCACTCCGGCGCGCCGCCCTGGATCGTTTCGACCAAACGCCTTAACTGCGTCTCCAACGCTTCGCGACCACGCAAAATCTCCATCCCGATCTGCAAGGCCCAGAGGGGACGATGGTCGATCTTCGCCGCGCCGATCTTGACCAGATCCTTGTGCGTGCAAATCACCGCATCAACGTCCAACGGCTGAATCCATCGGCCGAGCGATTCGAGGTCGTTACGATCGAATGCGTGATGATCGGGAAACTCACGCAGACCGACCAAATCGAAGCCCTGCGACGCCAGAGAATGGCGAAAGCCTGCCGGGTTGCCGATTCCGCAGAATGCCGCGATCCGTTTGCCGGGGAGCGAATCGAGCGTCTGCTCCAGCCCCGCATGATTCCGCAACGCGACCGGTTGGTGGGCCACTTCAATCCACGCGGCATGCCCCGCCCACGCCTGCACCTGACTCTGAATCTGCTCGCGAACTTCAACCGTTACCGCGTCGGCGCGGGTCAACACGACGACATCGGCGCGCCGCAAGGCGGAGATTGGCTCGCGCAGTAAACCGCGAGGCAACAGGTGGCCGTAGCCGAACGGTTCAAGGGCGTCGATCAAAACGACATTCAAGTCGCGATGAATACGCCGATGTTGAAACGCATCATCCAGAAGAATCAACTCGGAATCGAATTCTTCGATCGCGGTTTGGGCGGCCGCGACGCGGTCCGGGTTCTGTAAGTGGGGAACATCAGGTAGCTTTTGTTCGAGCTCCAGCGCTTCGTCGTTACGTGATCCGGCCTGCGCGCCATAGCCACGACTGATGACCACAACCCGGATTCCGTGCCCGCGAAACCATTTGGCCAACCACTCCACCATCGGCGTCTTGCCGGTACCACCCACCGTAAGGTTACCGACACTGATGACCGGCACCTCGACCCGCTGCGCCGGCCTCTGCCCGTTATCGAACTGTCGATTCCGCCAAGCGACTGCGGCGCGATAAGGAAGCTCGGCTAACGAAAATGCGCCCCTCCAGCCCGTTGCGGCAATCCCGCGGCGTTCTCCGCTGACGATGCTCCGAAATGTAGTGGCGTCAAGCAACATGGTCGTTTGTGACAGATCGAAAGTTGTACACGGCCCGTGGCCACATGATCAGCGTCAGGCCTTGTCGCAGCGCGACGGGCGTCGGATCACCACCACGCCTACCCCGGTGCGATCGCCTGCATCATCGAGGCACACAGCCACGCACCATAGGTCCCCAGCGCATATCCCAGCACCGCCAACAACACACCCACGGGTGCCAACGAGGGATGAAAGGCGGCGGCCACGACCGGCGCGCTGGCGGCGCCGCCGATGTTCGCCTTGCTACCAACCGCCAGGAAAAAATACGGAGCACGAATCAAATAGGCCACCAGGAACATCAAGCCGACGTGAAAGGCCATCCAGACCAGACCGACCGCGAACAGCCCGGCATGTTCGAACACGGCGCGGATGTCCATCTGCAAGCCAATCGTGGCGACTAAAATGAAAATGAAGGCCGTCCCCACGCGCGAAGCACCAACGCCCTCTAAATTCCGAGCCTTGGTAAAAGACAATAGCACGCCCACCGTGGTCGCCAGGACAATCAACCAAAAGAATTTTGAATCCAGACTGAACTTGCCGAGATACGGCGCAGTGTCCTGGATCCAGGGGGCGACCAAGTCTGCGGCGAAATGGCACAGTCCCGTCGCGCCGAAAGCAACGCTCAACAAGATCATCAGGTCAACCGTCTTGGGAATCCGCGCCGTCTGAAGGCTAAAGGCTTCCATCTTGTTCTGCAGCGTCTCAACGCTGGACGCATCGGCATTCAATAGCGCATCAATCTGCTTGGACTTGCCGACACCCAACAGCAGGAACATCATCCAAAACTCGGCCACCAGCACATCCACCGCGACCATGACCGAGAAGAGGCTCTCTGACGGACCAAACGTCTCCTTCATCGCGATCTGGTTCGCCCCCCCACCGATCCAGCTCCCCGCGACGGTGGATAAGCCGCGCCAGACCGCTTCCGGCCCGTCACCGCCGACCAACTGTGGGTTGAACATACCAACCAACCAGACGGCGAACGGACCTCCCAGAATGACACCGACCGTACCGGTCAGAAACATGATCAACGCCTTGGGACCTAGCTTGAGAATTTCGCGCAGATCCACGCTCACGGTCAACAGGATCAAACTGGCCGGAAGAAGAAATCGTGAGGCCACAAAATACAGGTTCGATTCTTCGGCGTTGACCACGCGAAACAACGTCAACAACGATGGCAGGAAGTAACACAGCAGCAGCATCGGGACGTATTTGTAAAACGTTCGCCAGTACGGTGAGGCCGCGTTGCAGGACCAGAACACGAACCCCAGAAACACCATCAAGATGCCGAAGATCGTCGCGTCGTTGCTGATCAAGGCCGAATGCGACGGTTCCTCGTCCAGCGATCCCGCGTCCGCCACCGATTGGTTCGCTTCGGAGCCAGCAGGCGCTGACGTTTCCTCGCTGTTTGTCTCAACGCCATCGATGGCGGGTGCTCGCGTCGCCGGCGATCCTTGCGTGACCGGCGTGGATTCTTGGGCGCTGCCTACGAGCGGGGACACAGCCAGCAACATGCCGACCGAGAACGCGATGAGCGAATATTTGAGTCTATTGCCTCCACGCAAGCGTCGCGTTGCCGCGCTGACACGCGTCGTCTGGCATGGCATCTCGCCTACGGCGTAACAATATGATGGCACAGGAAACCTGTTGGTTGGCGGCTCAAATCA
>JAUIHJ010000374.1 GCA_030432015.1 bacterium | reverse complement strand
CCGCGCTGGCGGACCCGCGTTGTTGTTCGAGAACGTCAGGGGATGCCAGTTTCCCATGGTTTCGAACCTGTTCGGGACGCTCGAACGGGCCCGCTTCATCTTTCGTGATACCTACGAATCCGTGCGGCGACTGATCGAGTTGAAGATCGATCCCAACACCTTCTGGCGCCGCCCCGGCCGGTACTGGAAGACACCCCTCACCGCGCTGGGCATGCTGCCTCGCGCGACCCGGCGAGGTGCGGTGCTGGCGAACGAAACGACCATTCGCCAGCTTCCCCACGTCACGTCCTGGCCTGATGACGGAGGCGGCTACGTCTTGTTGCCGCAAGTTTATAGCGAAGATGTTCGGCAGCCCGGACTGATGCACTCGAATTTGGGCATGTATCGAATCCAGCTTTCCGGCGGCCAATACCAGCCCGATCGCGAGATCGGTTTGCATTATCAGATTCACCGCGGGATCGGCGTGCATCAGCAGGCCGCCCTGCAAGCGGGCAAGCCGTTTCGGGTCAACGTGTTTGTCGGCGGCTCGCCCGCGATGGCGCTGGCCGCGGTGATGCCGTTGCCAGAGGGTATGTCGGAATTGACCTTCGCCGGAGCGTTGGCGGGACACCGGATTCCCATGGTGCGGCGGGGGGACGCGCTGGCGTGTTATGCCAACGCTGACTTCGTGATTACCGGCACCGTCGCTGCCGATCGCACGTTGCCCGAAGGCCCGTTTGGCGATCACCTGGGTTACTACAGTTTGCCACACGAATTCCCGGTCCTCGAGGTGGATCATGTTTACCATCGAAGCGGCGCGATTTGGCCGTTCACCGTGGTCGGGCGACCGCCGCAAGAGGATACGGTGTTTGGCGAGCTGATTCACGAACTGACCGGGCCGATCATCCCCACCGTGATTCCCGGCGTTCACGCCGTGCACGCCGTCGATGCTGCCGGCGTGCATCCACTCATGCTGGCGATCGGCAGCGAACGGTACACGCCGTACCAGCAGCGGACGGAACCGGCAGAGCTACTGACGCAGTCCAACGCCATCCTGGGGCAAGGACAGATGTCGCTGGCGAAGTACCTGATGATTGTCGATCAGGCCGACGACCCCGAGCTTGAGATCAGCGACATCGGGGCGTTTCTGCACCATGTGCTTGAACGGGTCGACTGGCGCCGCGACTTGCATTTTCAAACGCGAACAAGTATCGATACGCTCGACTACTCCGGCAGCGGTCTCAATCAGGGGTCGAAGCTGGTGATCGCCGCGGTCGGACCCCCGCTGCGAAAATTAGGGGCGAGTGTGGCTGGCGACCTTCCGCTCCCAACCGGTTTTTCCGAACCACGCGTTTGCCTGCCCGGTGTGCTCGCGGTGCGAGGTCCGGCTTATGAGTCCGGTAGCTCTAGTGCCGATTCTAGCGCCGAATTGTTTTGCAACGGTTGCCGCGAGCTGAGGACGCTGGGACCATTTCCACTTGTGGTGATTGTGGATGATAGTGACTTCACTGCACAATCGCTGTCCAACTTCCTGTGGGTTGTGTTTACGCGCAGCAACCCGGCAGCCGATGTTTATGGCATTGATTCGTTCGTCGAGGCAAAGCACTGGGGGTGCCGCGGATCGCTGGTCATCGACGCTCGGATCAAACCGCATCACGCCCCGCCGCTGGTGGAAGACCCGGACACCACCAAACGGGTTGATGCCCGCGCCGCGCGGGGGGGACCGCTGGCGCAGTACTTATGATGGTATTTGGGGACCTGAAGTTCGCTTTCGCCCGTAACTGATAGCTTTGTTGGCCGCTGCCCATGGACTTGGAATTCATTTCCTTTCTGGCGACTCCGTTCGTAGCGACGCTCGGCTACGAGCACGTGCCGTGGTGGGGCAATGAGCTGTTGGCGCTCTGGCTGTGGGCCCTCGGCGCGAACCTGGGTAGCTTCATGAACGTGGTGGTCTACCGAGTTCCCCTGGGAAGAAGTGTCGTTCATCCGGGATCGCGATGTCCGAACTGCTGCAACGCGATTCAGTGGTACGACAATATTCCAGTCGTCAGTTGGACGCTGTTGCGGGCCAGATGCCGGTACTGCAAGATTACGATCTCGTCGCGTTACCCGTGCGTCGAGGCACTGGTGGCGCTCGTCGTACTGGTGGTCGGCTTCTTCGGCCCCGTGTCGCTGGGACAAAACTTACCAGCGCTAACGCATCCAGTACCTCTGCAGTTTGAAACGGTTTGGCTCTGGTCGCTTTTTGCATTCCATATCTTGCTCTTGTGCACGCTCATCTGTGCGGCGTTGATTCGGTACGATCGCCTGACGCCGCCGTGGCGACTGTTCGGGCCGGCTGCGGTGGTGGGCTGCCTGGCGCCGGCCTTACCTCCCAACGATTTATGGAGTGGGCTGCGACCGGTGCCGTTCTTCGCGTTGGTCGAGTTGCCTGCCGCGGCCGCCGCCGGTTGGGATGCGGTCGCCGGGATTGCAGTCGGTTCCGCCTTGGGGTTGTTCGTGGCGGTCGCGACGGCAAACAGGCACCATCGCACGATCGAGTTTTCCGAAGTTCCTGCCGTTGGTCTCTGTGGGTTGTTCCTGGGCTGGCAAGCGGCGTGCTTCGTCGCCTGCTATGCCGCCGCTGCGCACCTGGCCACTCGCATCATGACGCAAGGCGCGACACGGGCCAGTCGCATTCCCTGGACGGCCCATCTGACCCTTGGTTGTCTTCTGTTGATCTTGTTGTGGCGGCCCATCGTCGACCGTGCCCCATGGCTGGGTGGGGAGGCCACCATCGCGACGTTTGGCTTGGCTGCGTTTGTCGTCGCGTTGCTCGGCTACGTAACCTCCTTGATTCGCACGGACGCCACCGACTCCGCCGACGCCGCCTCGTCCCCACCAGTGGAAGGTCAACGCATGTCACCAGAGGACAACCTGCAAGCCATCTTGAATTCTCCCAGCTATCGCTTGGCCGAGTTAGATACCGACTTTCTGCAGAAGGACGAACTGCGTCCGGTGCGCATGCAGTTGGAATTGCTCAAGCCCGAAATGACCTTGGAAGAGGAGAACGTGCACTCGACGATTGTGGTCTTCGGCGGCACGCAGGTCGTGGCAACCAGCGACGCGGAACGAAAGCTCGCTGCGGCCCGCGATGCCCTTGCGGCTGATCCCGCGGATCCTGGCAGGTTGAGGAATGCGGCTCGCGCCGAGCGGATTTTGGCGAAAGCTGGTTACTACGACGCGGCACGCGAATTTAGCAAGCTCGTCTCATCGTCATGCCAGACCGGCAATGAGTGCGATTATGTGGTTACCACCGGCGGCGGGCCCGGGATTATGGAGGCCGCCAACTTGGGCGCCTACGACGTGGGTGCCAAGTCAGTTGGATTGAATATCACGCTGCCGCATGAACAAGCTCCGAATCCATACATCACCCCGGAACTCTGTTTTCAATTTCACTATTTCGCCCTGCGTAAATTGCACTTTTTGTTCCGCGCCAAAGCGCTGGTCGTCTTCCCCGGCGGCTTCGGTACGCTGGACGAACTGTTTGACGCACTCACCCTGCGGCAGACGCAGCGGATGCAGGCGATCCCGATCATCCTGTTTGGCGAAGCATATTGGAGTCGCGTCATCGATTTTCAATTCCTGGCCGACGAAGGCGTGATTGCCGACGAGCATCTGGAGTTAATCGACTTCGCCGAAACGCCGGCTGAGGCCTGGGAACTGATCAAGCAATTTCACCGGGACACAGCAGCGCCATCGCACGACATTCCTCCGCAGAACGTGTAGTCACCCTGCACACTGCGAAGAAACAGGCTGCCGGCATCGGGTGTGCGCGAACCTCTGAGCAGGTTGTGCGCGGTTCAGGTTGTGCGCGGGCGCGGGGGTTGTGCGCGGGGGTTGTGCGCGGGCGCGCGGGTTGTGCGCGGGGCGGGTTGTGCGGTGGTCTCCGACCCCGCACTCAGGCCTCGGGTTGTGCGAGGGTCTCCGACCCCGCACCCAGGCCGACCGAAGGTCTCCACGCTTGCGCTCCACGCTTCCGCCTCACCCGGACCACCGGATTGACGGGGAGACCTAACGGTCACGCCACCGGCGAGGTCAGAGACCTGCGCCGAACCAGCGAACCAGGTCAGAGACCTGCGCCGAAGACCTGCGCCGAACCAGCGTATAGGCTGGGAGGTCAGTGTTCAGGTATTCATGCGATGCCGCAACCATGGGCCGAAGTTGCAGTTTTCACTGCCCCAGCCCATAGAACCGACTCGCCGTGCCGCCGAAGATCTGATCGAGTTCACTTGCGCCGAGTGGTCCCACAATCTCACGCAAGGCATCGTGCACCTGCTGGTAGCTGGCCGCCAGCTCGCACACCGGCCAATCCGATCCAAACATGCATCGCTCGGGGCCAAACGCGTCCAACGCCGTTTCCACGTAGGGCCGTAGATCACTCGCCGTCCACTTGCTCCAGTCTGCCTCGGTGACCAGGCCGGATAGCTTGCAGAACAGGTTGGGGTGTTGGGCGGCTGCCTGGAGGTCTTCGCGCCAACCGGCCAGTATGCCGTCAGCGATCAGGGGTTTCGCCAAGTGATCGATCACCAGGGGCAGATCCGGCAGCATCGTCGCCAACGGTGCGGCGTGTTTTAGGTGCTTGACATAGAACAGCAAGTCAAACGGTACGCCATGTTTCTGCAAGACGTGCAGGCCACGCACAACATCCGGGCGAATAATGAAGTCGTCATCCGGCTCATCTTGTGTAACGTGGCGAATACCAACGAACTTGGGATGATCCTTGAACTCCAGCAGTTGCCGTTCGCAGTCGTCACTGGCCAGATCAACCCAGCCCACCACACCGGCGATGTAGTCATGCCGTTGCGCCATGTCGAGCACCCAGCGATTCTCCGCGACATTGTGCTGCGTCTGCACAAAGACCGAGCGATCGATACCGGAACTCTTCATCCGCTGGGCTAGATCTTCGGGCAGGAAGTCACGACGGATCGGCTCCAATTCCGGCGCATCAAGCCATCGGTAGTCAAAGGGCTGGCTAAGTTGCCAGAAATGTTGATGGGCGTCGATCACTTCGGGCATGATGCAAAGTGCTCCCTGTCGTCAAGAGTGTGCGGCGGCCGAATCCTCACTGTCGTCGCGGTGCTGGCCAGAGCGTGGACGTCGGCCGGTTGGTGGCGGCAGCTTCGGCGGCACCGACGAGCCACGATTTCTCCGACTTTCCTGCGGTTGCGAAGCTTGAGGCTTACTTGCCATATTGAAAATTGACGCCGATTTAGTCCATGCGGACGCCGATTGTCAGCAGAACGTTGGCGAACCTTTGCTGATCAGCGGTTTGGATCGTGAGGATATGATCGGGTGTCGCAACGGCATCATAGAATGCCCATTTTTCGATCGGCTCCAATGCCAGGTCGACGCCGGCCGCCTTCATCGTCTGGCGATAGTCGGACCAGACCGTTGGATCTTCGGTCAGTGCGTATGGTCCCGTAGTTTCATACATCATGGTGTTAACGGCTTCGACCGGCAGCGCCGACAAGACCGCCTGCAAGACTTGGTTACAGGTCAGGACGCCTGGCATCAAGTTCAGGTGCACGAGGCGGGCGTTGGGGCCTCGTTTCGACGAAGCCGGATAGTTGCCATCGGCGATCAGAACTTTTCCATGGTGCCCGGCGGCGGCCAGGATCGCGTTGATCTCTGGATGGATTAGTTGGTGCTTCAGCATGTTGCTGACTCCCTCAGGGGTGTGTTCGTGCAAACCCAGGATGATTCGGCGAAGCCTACTTGGCTGGCGCCATGTTGTTCCGTTAACACTCGTTTTTGCGCTGGCTGGCGACTGTCGTCGGTTTCAGGGCGACGTCTCGCGCGACAGCCCGGCGCCGTCCATTCACATGCCGGCCGTCAACGCGACGAGATGGCGGCTGAAATGGTCCGCGAGGACTTCTTTGTACGTTCCTGGGTTCGCCTCCAGCACGGTCCTGACGGCGGGGCCGAATTCGGGGTGGGTTAGGACCGAACCAAACGTGCAGTGCAGGATCTGCCGACCGGGTTCCGTAAAGCCCTTGCCCGCGGGAACGTCTTCCCAGCGTTCCAGGTAGACTTTTTCAAGTTCAACCGCGTCGGCGATTTCGCTGCCCGGCTTGACGGTTTCGTTGGTCGCGGCGACGTGGTAGGTGGCCTTGTCCGTGTCGTAACGCGAGCGGCCGAAGTCAACGATTTGCCGGAACAACGGCTCGTCGTGCCGGGCGACCACGCGGAGCGCTTCCAGGTAGCTGGTCCCGGCCGTCTTCACGTGGAAGCGGCCCTTGGTCGCGCGAGCCAGCGCCGTGTACATCGATACCTTGTCCGATCCCGAGTGGAGACTCAGCTTGTACGGGCCCAGCAGTTCGGCGATCGCCGCGTGTTCGTTGAGCGATGCCTCCAAGGCAACGACGTCACCTTTGTAGTCGACGCCCTTCTCGAAGTCGCCGATGAATCGGGGGGCCAGGCTGACCAGCTTCATCCCGCGACGGACACACTGGTCAGCAATGATATAGTGTTCGGCCAGAGTGGTTGGCTGTTCGGTCTCGTCGACGCTGAGTTCAATTTCGTGGTCGCGGCCGGCCGCTTCGTGCACGTGTCGAATGTGGTCGGCCAGCGCGATGGCATGATTGATTGCGGCCCCATACTTGACGGCACACCGCATGCAGGCTTCCTCGTCCAGTGCCACGGACGTCCCGGTGGAGAGTTGGACTTCCTGACCCAGGTAACGATCGAACCAGTCGATCTCGCCGCGGACGGCAGCAAATTTCTCGCGCAACGCTGCCTCGTCATACGTATCGGCATGCTCGTCGACATTATCCGATGGATCGATGGTGAAGAAGGTGAAGCCGGCGGCAAACGTGCGATCGACGTCTTCGTTGGTCTTCAGGTGATCGGCATCGGCGCCGGTCCGTCCGGACCAGCCCGCCTGATGCATCGCGTCGATGGCGTCCTGCATCACGGCCTCCGGGCTGCGGCTGGTTCGCGCCATTTCACGAATCGACTGCTGCGGATAGATCGGTTCGATACCGGCACCGGCACGCTTCATCGCTTCGACATGGCCGGGTGTGGCCAGGCCGATACGATCGCCGAAGCCGAAGCTGGGGGCCAAGCCAAGCGTTACGCACGGCGTAGGATTGGGGTTGCTCATAGGGTCTGCTTTCTGTGTGCGGTCGCGTTGTTGTTCAAAGGGGGCAGTCCGGCTGACAGTGCGGATCAGTCCTTCAGGTATTCGTTGTAGGCGGCAATCGTCTGGGCAGCGGCCGCGTCGGGGTCCGGGTAGGGGAAGGCCTCGGCCGAAGCGTACTTGTCGTACCCGATCTCCTTCAGGGCGGCGGCGATCGGGCCGTAGTCCATGTGCCCTAAACCGGCCGGGCGACGATTCGAATCCACGAAATGCACATGGCCAATATAACCCCGGCCGGCTCGAATCGCGTCCGCCAGGTTGGACTCTTCGATATTCATATGGAACAGGTCGGCCAACAGCTTGACGTTGTCGGTCGCCAGCGACTTCATCAGCTCGACACCGTCGGCGACCGTCGTGATCAGATTCGTCTCGTAACGGTTGAGCGGTTCGTAAATCAGCGGGACGTTGTGCTTGGTCGCATATTGGCCCAATTCGTTGAGCGCCTCGCGCAGCAGGTCGAGTGCCGCGTCGCGACTCAACTCGCCACCCCACTTTCCCTGCATCGATCCGATGATCGCGGGGGCGCCGTGGGGGCCGCCGAAGTCGATGATGCTGCGGATGAATGCCTTGGCCTGCTCTCGCTGGTCGGCATCGGTCGATGTCAAGCTCAACCCGTGCTTGACCATGCCGGCGCCCGTTCCCACGGCCGCCAACTTGAGGCCATATTGAACGAGCAACTGGCTCAGTTCGCTCGGATCGACAGCAGTGGCCGACGGGGCAAAGATCTCGATCGCATCAAATCCCAGGTCTTTGGCCTTTTGACACGCGGCGGCCAGGTCGTCCCAGAAGACAAAGGGACCTCCCCGAGCTTCGTTGACAAGACTGACGGTTACAGCGGATGGGATCATGGTGTTCTCCGGTGGCGTGTGACTGATTCGGCGTTTGCTTCGCGGGTTGTTCGCGGGCTGTGTTGTGTTGTGTTGTGTTGTGTTGTGTTGTGTTGTGTCGTG
>JAUIHJ010000373.1 GCA_030432015.1 bacterium | reverse complement strand
AGCTGGGCCGTTTGATCTGGGCCGTTGTACGCTGGGCCGAACGATTATGAACGATTTTTCGTCGAACCGAAACATTCCTCGAGCCCCAGTGTTAGTTAACTGAACCTGCCTGGGTGATGACGCTGCGGACGATCCGGCCAGCGTGGCACTGGGAGAACGCGGTTTCGCAGAAGCCGTATCTGACATAACTGGGAGTGAATCGAATGAAATTAAAGACATGGGTATCGGTGTTGGGCATGACGCTGTTGGTGGCCTCGGTTTCGCTGGCGCAACCCCCCGAGGGGCAACGTGGGCGTGACGGTCAAGGCGGGCGAGGCGGGGAAGGTGGTCGTGGCGGTGCCGGAGGACGTGGTGGCCAGGCGGGGCGTCCGGGCGAAGGCGGACGTGGTGGCCAACGGGGCGTACCGCCGATCCATCCAGTCATGGCGATCCTGGATGCCAACAAGGACGGTACCCTGTCCGAGGACGAAATCAAGAATGCGGCTGCCGCATTAATGAAGCTCGACCAGAACAAAGACGGGTCGATCACGATGAACGAACTGCCGCGACCGCCGCGGCCAGAAGGCGGGCGCGAGGGATTCGGCGGGCCTGGTCGAGGTGGACCTGGCGGTGCTGGCGGTCCTGGCGGAATCGTGGAACGGATGCTGGCCTACGACAAGAACGAGGACGGCAAGATCACCAAAGACGAGCTGCCCGAGGAACGTCAACGGATGCTTGAGTTCGGGGATCGGAACAAAGACGGCGCTCTCGACAAAGCGGAACTGGAAGAGATGGCAAAACGCTTCTCCCAGGGTGGACGGGGCGGTCGAGGTGGTGCGGGCGGTGCAGGTGGTGGCGGCGATCGTCCGCAGCGACCTCAACGTCCGCAAAACTAACTGGAATTGTTGAACGTGTTGAACGTGACGCCCAATGCCGGGCGGCAATGAGTCACCGCAACTCGCAACCACGCCCTGCTGGCACATGCTGGCAGGGCGTTTTTCGTTGGGTGGGACATCGGCAGGCACAACGTCCGCAAAGCGTGAGCCGCGGCCAGCGGCGTTCATGGTCAACGGCCAGGGCTTGTTTGCCTTTTTCGATCTGAGAGTTTGGTGACCTGCAGCGTGAGTCTTGAAGGTGCGACTTTGCCCATGCCCAAGGCACGCCAGGCTCTTGCCTGCCGCCGCAGTGCGGTTAATTG
Organism: bacterium; assembly: GCA_030432015.1. Taxonomy (GTDB): domain Bacteria; phylum Planctomycetota; class Planctomycetia; order Pirellulales; family Pirellulaceae; genus ARS98. The sequence goes on along the minus strand of JAUIHJ010000373.1, from coordinate 6,933 downwards.
GCGCCACGTGGAAACGCGTGAGCGAGGGAATATCGATCTTGGCCAACCCCTTGCTGACGCATTTTGACGTGGCGCTTTTCCAGCTCCCTCTCCCCCGGATCATTGACGCACAAACGGTTTCCTTCCTTAAAGTTCCCTATCGTCAATGCTTTGGGGGAGAGGGCCGGGGTGAGGGAGATTGCTTGCGTGGCCCCCTCATCCTTCTTGCCCCCTCATCCTTACCTTCTCCCCCAAATTCAACTCGGCAAAGTGGAATCGGTAGGCAAGGTCGATGGCTCGTTGAATTCCGGGGAGAAGGAACCAGAATAGCGCAACTTCACGACCGACGCATCGGGTAAGAAGCAACGCCTGCTCCAAAGAGCAAAACTTCAAAGCTGACGCATCGGGTTCCAAAAACCAATGCCTGCCGCAAGAGGGGCTAGTCTCAAAACGCGTTATCGCGGCAGACACCATGCATTGCTCGCTCCCACCAGCACGCAGGCAATGCTAGCAGGAAAGTCCGCGCCGAAAATGGTGAATGTGATGGCGGTTGGAGTTCGATGAGTATGACAGCGCGTTCGAAGGCGCGTCGTTGACCATTCGGTCGGCGGCGAACCGGCCAAGAAAACGCGACCAGCGGACGACCGCCACGGCAACTCGCGGCTGCGGCTCGCCCTTTTCGGTTCGCAGGGAAGGATCCCGATCGCGCAGGAAGGTCACGAGCCGAACGATCATCGGCACCGGTTTTACTCAGTCACGAACGGCACAGGGCAGGTACAAGGATGTACTGGTCACGAAAACTACTTGTGTGCGCCGCCTGGTGCGGATTGGCGGCGATCGCCTCGGCCGACGTGGCGGACGACGACTTTCGGGTGGCGACGCGTCATTTTTCGCGGCAACGCTGGCAACCGGCAGCGATCGAATTGTCTGCGTTCATTCAAGCGCATCGCGACGACGCCCGCGCGGTTGATGCGCACTACCTACTGGCCGAATCGCTGGTCCAAATGCGCCGCTATGCCGAGGCACGCCAGCATCTGGTCACATTTCTGCAACAAGTCGAAGATCATCGCTTTCGCAGCCGGGCGGAATTTCGCGCCGCGGAGGCCGCGTTTCACATGGCGGACGTTGACGTTGCCCGGACCGAGCTAGAAGCCTTTCGCGAACAACACCCCGACGATCCGTTACGCCCCTATGCGGCGGCCTACCTGGGCGACCTTGCCTTGGAGGCACGCGAGGGGCAACGAGCGATTGCCATGTACTCCGAGGCGTTAAGCTTCGATCCGGTCCCGCGGTTGGCGGCACGGTGTCAGTTTGGGATGGCCGAGTCATACGAACGTCTGGGTGACGTCGAACAGGCGATTCGTCTATTTCGCGTGACGGCGACTCAAGACAATCAATACTCGGCCCAGGCGCAATTTCGGATTGCAATGCTGCATTTTCATCAGGACGACTATGACGATGCGGAATCGCTGTTGAAAAATCTGGCCACGACGGCTCGGGGCGACCTGTTGTTCGAGACACAATATTGGCTCGGTGCGGCCCAGGTCGCTCAACAAAAATGGGCTGACGCCGTAACCACGTTGCGTGATGGCCTGACCGATTTACCAGCGCATCGCCTCGCAGCGGCCCGCCGATTTTCCTTGGCCGAAGCGCTTCGTAAAGGTGGCCTCGATCGTGAAGGGGAAGCAACGCGGCTTTTGCAAAGCGTTTTTCAACTCGACCCACCGGCCGCGTGGTCCGATGATGCCGGGCAACTTCTGGCGCAATCGGCTTGGGAGGCCAACGATCTGGCAGGGGTGGCGGCAATTGCCGGTCGCTTTCATGAGCGATTTCCGACGAGCCCTCTTGTTGGCGTCGTGCGTCAACTGGAGGGACGCGCACTTCTCAAGCAACAAGACTTCACGGCGGCTGTCGCGGTCTTTGAGCAGTTGCTTGGAGAAGACGTCGCAGCGGGCGACACGCCGGACTCGGCCACAGACACGCATCCCCGGCACCGAACAGCGAATCGCTACTACCTGGCAATCGCCTACCTTGGTGGTGGACGCCCGGCCGATGTCCTCCGCGTCTTACCGGCAGACGGCGACGGCGACGGCACGACCGCAACCGACCTGAGCGATGGACTCCGCGTGGCACGCGCCTCGGCGTTGTTGGCGTTAGGGCGCCACCACGAAGCGATCGAACCACTGCAAACCTTTGTCGCCGCGCACGCCGTTGGCACGGACAGCGTCGATTGTCACATGAAGTTGATTGTCGCCCTGGGCGAGACTGGACAGTGGTACGCGGCGGCCGAATCCTTTGAGTTGTTTCGGGAACGCCACTCCAATTCGTCGACCTTGGTCACCACGGCGACGCTGCTCGCCGAGCTTGCCATGGCAGAAGGGGTGCACGATGTCGCGGAACCGCTGTTCCGGTTCCTGGCTGGGGACGAAACTTCCGATAGCAATCCAGCGAACGAGAACGATGCCGGCGAAGTTCCCGCGACACCGGCTGCCCATGCGGCGACGGCGCCGCCGCGTCCCCAGGTCCTCAGCGGCCTGTCCGGATTGGCCCGGTCGCAATTCGCGCGCGAACTGTGGCCGGAAACCGATGCGACGACGGCTCGGTTGCTTGCCCTGCTGCCACCCGACGACCTGGCAGCCCGCACCCTATTCTTGCGTGGCCGGATGTACGAGGCGAAGGCACAGCCAGACGCCGCGCTCGAATGCTATCAGTTGATCTGTCGTTACGACCCGCGTTGTGAACAGGCGTCCTCGGCACAATACGCGGCGGCCAGAATTCTTACCCGGCGCGGAGACCGTGAAGCCGCTTGCCAACACCTCGAGGAACTGCTCCGCGATCACGCGGACTTCGCACATCGCGACAGCGCCCTGTACCAGCTTGCCTGGTTACGGTTGGAGACGGGCCACGCGGTGCAGGCCGAGCGACACTTCGCAGAGTTGGTCCGGGAGCACCCACGCAGTCCGTTGCGGACCGATGCGACCTTTCGCCTGGCCCGCCGTGCCGCAACTCGCCGTGACGCCGTCCAAGCCAACCGCTGGATCGATGAACTTCTGTTTGGCGTAGCCAGCGGTGAGGCCGCCTCTGGAATCAGCGCAGGCAGCCAGCCGCACGACGACACGCCGCCTCAGTCCGAGGTCAGCCAGATTGTCTGTCACGCGCTGTATCTGCAAGGGAAGTTGGCCGTCGACGCGGGGAACTGGCTGGCGGCGCTACGTAGTTATCACCAGATTCTGGAAGAATACCCGCAGTCCGAGTTGCTCGGTCCCGCGATGTTCTGGTCCGCTGAAGCGCACTTTCATCTGGCAGACAATGACCAGGCGGAGGCGTTGCTGGTCCAGCTTGCCGCTACGGCGGACGATCAACAGGGAGAAATCCAAGCGATGATCCCGCTCCGCCGAGCACAGATTGCGGCCCATCGCCGGCAATGGCACGACGCACTCGAATTGGCCCAGGAAATTGAACCCCACTTCCCCGAATTCAGTTTGCAGTTCGAGGTTGACTACTTGATTGGCCGCTGCCTGAGCACTCAGGCCCGCTTTTCGGTTGCTCGGCAGTACTTCCGCAAGGTGATCAACTCGCCGTTCTCGCGCAAGACCGAAACCGCCGCAATGGCGCAATGGATGATCGGGGAAACATATTTCCATCAGTCGAAGTTCGACGACGCGATCCGCGCCTACTACCGCGTGGATGCACTCCACGACCAACCGCAATGGCGCGCCGCGGCCCTGCTACAGGCAGCCAAATGCCACGAATTGAACGACCAATGGCAGGTCGCACATCAGCTTTACGCCCAATTGCGTAATGATTTTCCCACAACAACATTCGCCGCCGAGGCAACCAAGCGGTTGCGCGTGGCCAGCCGAGATCGCCCTCGATAACGTTCGACACCCGCAAACTCGTGATGCCAGCGACGCTCTAGTACAGCCGAGGATTCCATGCCGAAACTCGCCCTGATTTTGACGAGGAATGAACCCACGATGTTCCAGCCGAGACGAAACGCCGCGCACGGCCAACACGGTGCCGGCAGCCTAAAGTTCCACGCCCAGCGTTTCCCTCTGCGTGGCTTGGTGTTGTTAAGCTGTCTGGTGGGTGGCCTGCTGCTGAGTGGCCTGTTGCTGGTGCCCGACGCATCGGCGCAGGACACCGAGGCGGCGGCCAGCGACGCGTCGAGTGCAGCGGCCAACGAAGAGCTTGCGGCGCCCCTGGTGGAAGAGAATCCCATTCCCACCAAGAGCCTGCTGCAGGTGATCCGTGACGGCGGACCGCTGATGTTGCCGATCGCGATCTGCTCGTTTGTGCTGATGGTATTCGTCTTCGAACGGGCGATCAGTCTGCGACGCGCTCGCGTGATTCCAGGCCCATTCGTCCGGAAATTCCTGGAGCAGTTGGAAACCAAACAGATTGATCGCGAGACGGCCCTGGAGTTGTGCGAGATGAACCGCAGCCCGGTCTCGGATATCTTTTCCGCCGCCGTGAACAAATGGGGACGACCGGCCGTCGAAATCGAGCAGGCGATCATCGACGCGGGCGAGCGGATGACACACGGCCCCCGCAAATACATCCGTCTGTTCAATGGCATCTCGACGATCAGCCCGCTGCTCGGATTGCTCGGCACCGTCCTGGGCATGATCCGCGCCTTCAACGCGATCGCAACCGCCGACGCCATGGGGCGTCCCGAACTGTTGGCGGCAGGGATCAGCCAGGCGTTGCTGACGACCGCGGCGGGCCTCTCGGTCGCGATACCGGCCTTGATCGCCTACCTGTTCTTCGTGGGACGCGTGGACCGGTTGATTATCGACATCGACACACTGGGCCAAGAGGTCGTCGGACTTATTTCCGCCGAGACCCTGCAACGTGAAGCGGATCCCAAGACCAAGGCCCGCACGAAGGCTGCCTGAGGGCTTGCCGAGTTGAACTCGGACTACCACTTCGCAGGAGAATGTGAAAGCCGATGCCAATCAAGACGACGCAATCCGACGAACAGCCGTCGCTGAACTTGACGCCCATGATCGACGTGGTGTTCTTGCTCATCATTTTTTTCATGGCCGGAACCAAGTTCACCGAACTGGAACGCAAGATCGCCCTGCAGGTACCGCAAGTCGCCGACTTGAAAGCCCTCTCACCCGCGCCGGAGAAGCGCGTTATCAACGTCTATCGAGATGGCAGCATTTCGTTAGACCGAGTGGAAGTCACCGTCGAGCAGTTGGTTCAGCGGTTGTCATCGGCACGTGGCGAGTACGCGGAATTGGGCGTAATCGTCCGAGGTGATGCAACCGGAGAATTTCAAAACGTTGCGTCCGTGCTGGGCGCCTGCCGACGGGCGGGGATTCACGATATGGGTATTTCGGTCCGGTTAGCACAGCGGGAGTCCCGATGACCCGATTGCGATCACACATCTCGAGATCCCGCATCTTGAGATTCCACCTAACGCATCGCCTGGGATGGGTTGTTTCGTCATCCGCGATTGGCTGGCGAGGGGCGGCAGCGTGATGAGTAGCATGGACACATTGATCCGCTTCGGAATCGTTGCCGATGCCTGGCTTTCGTCCCGGACGCTGGGGTTCACGCTTTGGGGCGGATTGGCCGTGCTCTCGTTGGCACTTCTGATTCTCACCAGAACGCGATGGGGGCATGCCCAGCCGCTGTCAAAATGCGTCGTGCTGTCCGTCTTCGCACACGTCCTTTTCATGGGCTATGCGTATGGCACCAAGCTGATCTTTGATGCGCCACCGCAAGCGGTCGAGGAGGTTGTGCACCTGGGAGTTGTCGCCGGAGAGCACGAGTTTCGTTTTTCGGATGCCCCCGCCGACGCGGTTCAGCCTTGGGATCGCCTGGCCAGTGAGGCCGCGAGCCCGGCCGATCTGGAAGCCCCCGATCCGGTGGCGGCCACCTTCGAGGAGCCGACAACCGCCATTTCGGTAACGAAACCGGGATTCGAACTTCCGGTGGCGGCGCACGAGATTGCAACTCCCGAGCCGGACCGCCCGCTCCCGACGCCAACTCCGCTTACCGCCCCGCCCCTGTTACCCGCGGAGATTGTTCAAGCCCAGGTCGAGGCCCTCGACGCGTCCCCGGCCAGCGACACGGCGGCGACCGATGATGTAACGCCACCCGACACCGAGCCTGATCCGTCTCCGCAACCGGCGCCACCCGAACTGCCCCCCGCCGTCGTCGACCAGGGTCCGCTTCCAGAAGAAAACGCAACGCCCCTGCAGCCCGTCGAAGTTGGACCGGATATGCAACAAATCCAACGACTGGCCGATCTGGCGATCGCCGCCGACGCGGCCGAGGTTGCGTCGGGAATCCGTGATCAGACCGAGGCGAGCAACAACGCGGTCGATGCCGCCGGCACTAGCCGTCCCGTGGCGTCGGTTCGAGACGCGACGCCGGCGCCGCTGGCCACCGCCAACATTGCGGAACAGCAGCCGATGCCCGCGGTGGTCAGGTCGGCACCCGTTGTCGCCGCGCTGACGCGCAAACGTCCGGGCGACGGCCAACCGCTCCCGAAACTCTATCAGATGCGGAGCCCGGAAAACCGACTGCGGGTCGCCGAGCGATTTGGGGGCAATGTCAAGACGGAGGGCGCCGTCGATCGGGCGCTGGCATGGCTTGCCGCCGCCCAAGCAGCGGACGGGCGATGGGATGCCAACGAATTTGGTGGCGGTCGCGAAGCCAAGACACTCGGACACGATCGGCATGCCGCCGGTGCAGAGGCGGACACCGGGATCACCGGCCTGGCCCTGCTGGCGTTCCTGGCGGCAGGCCACACGCATTTGGAAGGCGCGTATCGCGAGCATGTTCAGCACGGCCTTGAATTCCTCTTGCGCAGCCAGGCGGACAACGGCAACCTGTACGGCGAGGCGCGGCTCTTCGCCCGAATGTATTGCCATGGCATCGCTGCCTTGTCGCTGGGCGAAGCGTACGTGATGACCGGCGATCATCGGCTGATACCAT
>JAUIHJ010000372.1 GCA_030432015.1 bacterium | reverse complement strand
CCGGATTGGTTTGCCTGAAACATATTGCCACCACCAAAACTGGCCAGAATGCACATGATGGCAAATACAATCGCGAGAACTTTCCCCAGTGGCCCCAGACCCAGTTCCCGCAGCCCGACGTCAAGATACTGCATCGGCCCACCCAAAATGGTACCGTCCGGCTTGACCTGCCGGTACTTCTGGCCGAGGGTGCATTCCACAAACTTGCTGGACATGCCCAGAAACCCACAGGCCAGCATCCAAAAGAACGCTCCCGGCCCGCCGGCCGTCATGGCGATCGTAACTCCCGCGATATTCCCCAGCCCGACCGTGGCGGACAAGGCCGATGCGAGGGCCTGGAAATGCGTCACTTCACCTGGTTCGTCAGGGTTGTCGTACTTTCCTCGAACGACATCCACCGCATGCCGAAAGCCCCAGACATTGAAAAAGCCCATGTAGATCGTAAAGAACGTGGCACCGAGGGACAGCCACAGCACGACGATCGGCGCGCCGCCGACTTTCTCGGTGAGGACATACGCCGGACGGCTCGACTCCGGCTCGTCACCCTGCTTCAAGAGCCCCTCGGCCGCGAGCCCTTCCACCTGTTGGGAATTGAGCACTTCAGTGGGGCTTAACTTCTCGCGCAGCGGCAACTGTTTGCGGTACTCGCCATCGCGCAACACATACTTGTCCTGGCGGCCCTGCACGGTGACATATTCGACCAACTCGCCGCCAAGTTTCCCTTCGCGAATCGCACCATCGGGTCCGCGCGCCAGTTCCCCCAGCACGTCGCGACGCTCGACTTCCTTGTCGCTCAGCACTTCAGCCGTAGACAAACTGCCATCCGGATTGACGCGCTGAAACGGATCGGATGCGCCGCGCGGACGAACATACTGCTCGTATTCGTCAAACTGCACGTACGTTTGCTCATGGCCGAACAGCCGAAACAACAGGACATTCCCCATGGCCTCGACGATGGTCGCAAACGCCCCATCAATTCGCTGCAGGACCGTCGGCGCGGGAGCCACTTCATCCAGTTCGACACGCACTCGCAGTCCGCCTGCGGTTGGCACGGCCGGCACCTCGACAGCGAGTCCCTCGCCGTCCACCTCGGTCACCTCGTTCGGCGGTGGCGGGTCCGCCGCTTCCGATCCATCCTGGGCCAGCCCAACCGGGGACGTCGCCACCGAGGCAACAACAACGAACAACAATGCCAGGAAGAGAACGTTCGAAAACAAGAATCGCTCGCCTCGACAGCCAGACTGGAACAACGCCATGAAAACTCCCTTGCCAGCTTTGCCAGCCTCCGCGAAGCGAAGGGACCGGCATCCGATGGTCCGTCAAACCGACCATAAATCAATGGACCTTGAGAACGGGCACTCTTCTATCCAATAACTCTCTTGATGTCAAGACTTTACGTAAAGCGATCTTTTTTGAAACTTATAGTTGTCAAAAATGCTTTTAATGCATATAAATTGGTAAGACCGAGTTTCAATGGTCGGCGACCGCTGCTAAATCCATCTGCGGCAGTTCGGTCAGCGACCGGTATCATTCGGTGAACCACTCCTTCCGAGATCATCCCAGCCATGCAAGCGGAAATCGTGCCCTCAGACATTGCGATTCTGGACCTTCTGCGAAAGCGTGATTCGGCGACCGTCGCTGAGTTGGCGGCTTGCATGGAAGTGACATCGACCGCGATTCGCCAGCGACTGACGCGTTTGATGGCCCAGGGCCACATCGATCGGATTACGGTCCGTGCCGGGCGGGGCCGTCCCAGCCACAGTTACGCGTTGACCAAGCAGGGACGCCGTAAAACCGGTTCGAATTTTGCTGATCTGGCGACCGCTTTGTGGCACGAGATCCGGGAAATCACAGATATTGAAGTTCGGCGCGGCCTCTTGCAGCGAATCGCCAAGCGACTGGCGGACGAATATCGACCCCACATTCGCGGCGAGACGCTGGACGAGAAGATGGCGTCGTTGTCTGCCCTGTTTTCCCAGCGTCAGATTCCGTTTGAGGTCGATGTATCGGGCGACCTGCCGATCTTGACCGCCCTGGCTTGTCCCTACCCGGATCTTGCCGAGCAGGATCGGTCGGTCTGTTCGATGGAACGGATGCTGTTTTCCGAACTACTAGGCGACACCGTTCGTTTGGCGAAATGCCGGTTGGACGGCGAGCCCTGTTGCACCTTCAATCCGGCAGACAACAGTCCGGCAGAAGACGCGTCTGGCGATCGCTGCGATGACCCGACCAGTCAGGACGGCCCGGGTACCACCCGACGCCAGGAGGGTACTAGCTGAATGACGCCAGTTTGCGTAGGTTTTGTACTTGCTGAGCAAAAAAACAGGTCCACAACACCCGAAAAAGCGAATCGCCGAGAATTGCTATGACACAGCCATGGATTGAAGGCCGTTTTGAGGAAAACGTGATTACGACGACGGTCGAACAGGCCGTAAACTGGGCGCGACAGTCCAGCGTTTGGCCGATGACGTTCGGCCTGGCATGTTGCGCCATTGAGATGATGGCGACCGGAGCCAGTCGTTACGATATTGATCGCTTCGGTGCGGGTGCATTTCGTGCTTCGCCGCGGCAGGCTGACCTGATGATCGTCGCGGGGACGGTGACGTATAAGATGGCCAGTCGCGTACGACGGCTATACAACCAGATGCCTGACCCCAAATTCGTCATTGCAATGGGTGCGTGCACCGTGGGAGGTGGTCCTTATTTCAAATGGGGCTACCACGTCGTCAAAGGAGTGGACTTGGTTGTCCCGGTCGACGTTTACGTACCTGGCTGCCCGCCACGCCCCGAATCGCTGCTGGAAGGGCTGATGCGAATCCAGGACAAAATCAAAGGGCACAAGATTGCCAAGCGTGCCGCGACCGGCGGGACCGGGCGTCTTTTCCATCAGGGCATCAAGGTGGACGACGAATTGCCCGTTCCGCACCACTCGGGTTACGTCAGCGCACCTGCGGACCAAACGCCCCTGACAAGTCATCAGAAGATTACCGGCTAGAACGAACCTCAATTTAACCATGATTCAGACACCAAACTCTATGTCCGACACACTGACGATTCGTGATCTTCATGTCGCCGTTGATGGCAAACCCATCTTGCGCGGCGTTAACCTGACCATGCAGCGGGGTGAAACGCACGCCCTGATGGGGCCCAATGGCTCGGGCAAGAGTACGCTGGGACTGGCGATCAGTGGTCACCCGAAGTACGAAGTCACCCAAGGTTCGATTGAACTCAATGGGGACGACGTCCTGGCGATGTCACCGGACGAACGGGCTCGGAGCGGGGTCTTCATGGCCTTTCAGCGGCCCGTCGCGATCCCCGGCGTGAAGATGGCCGACTTTCTCCGCCACGCCACCACCAACATCAGGCAGCCTGATCGCAAAGAGGGCGAAGAACTGATTCCGATGCGCGAATTTCGCAAGGAATTGAAAGGCAAGATGCAGCAATTGCAAATGGACGTCGAATTTGCACGCCGCTACGTCAACGATGGATTTTCCGGCGGTGAAATGAAGCGGGCCGAGATCCTGACGCTGGCCATGCTGCAACCAAAGTTCGCCATCCTGGACGAGACCGACAGTGGATTGGACGCCGATGCGGTGCGTCTGGCAGCAGAGAGCATCGCCGAGATTGGTCGCGACAAGATGGGCCTGCTGATCATCACGCACCATGACAAACTGCTCGTTCACAACCCGCCGGATTTCACCCACGTCATCCTGGGTGGACGAATTGTTGAAACAGGCGGCGCAGAACTCGCCGCAGAATTGCACAGCCAAGGTTACGAACGCATTCGCAAGGCTTACCCACAAGACGATGCCGAGAACCAGGCCATGTTAGAGACGGAAGAACCTCAATCGATCGGCTAGTGGTTCGCCAACCGGAAGCACGAGCGTCGTTGCTCGAACCGGATGGAGGAAAGGCCTCGTCTGGCGACCTGAGCGACCGCAGCCGCGAGGATTGACACTGCGGGATGCAGGCGGTCAACCGGTTTCGGCAGTTCCGTGACGCACGACGAACACAACGACCCGGATCACCAACTTTCAAACGTCACCACGTCCGCCCGGCGGACTTTATGAGAGATTGCCATGGCAACCGACATTACTGGGACACCGACCGAAGAAATTGGCGAAATTAATAAGTACAATTTTCGCACTGAGAGCACGGCCGTTTTCAAAGCGGAAAAGGGGATTTCGCGCGAGATCGTGTCGCAAATCTCGGAGATGAAGGGCGAACCGGATTGGATGCGCGACTTTCGCATCAAGAGCTACGAGATCTTCGAGTCCAAGCCGCTGCCCAAGTGGGGTGGCGATCTGGGCCTTAACTTCCAAGACATTTACTACTACCTCAAGCCGACGGACCATCAGGGCAAGACCTGGGACGACGTGCCGGCGGAGATCAAAGATACGTTTGAGAAGTTGGGGATTCCCGAAGCCGAACGTCAATACCTGGCAGGCGTGAAGGCCCAATTCGAAAGCGAAGTCGTCTACGGATCGTTGCAAGAAGATCTGGCCAAGCAGGGCGTCATCTTTACGGATACCGACACCGCGGTCCGCGAACACCCGGACCTGGTGCGCGAATATTTCGGCACGATCATCCCGCCTCACGACAACAAGTTCGCCGCCTTGAACTCCGCGGTCTGGTCGGGTGGATCATTCATCTATGTTCCGCCGGGCGTGAAAATTGAATTTCCGCTGCAAGCCTACTTTCGCATTAACGCGGAAAACATGGGGCAGTTCGAGCGAACGTTGATCATCGTGGACGAAGGTGCCGAGATCCACTACGTCGAAGGGTGCACCGCCCCGATGTACACCACCGAAAGCCTGCATTCGGCCGTCGTGGAAGTCTGCGTCAAACGGAATGCGCGGTGCCGGTACACGACGATCCAGAACTGGGCCAACAACATCTACAATCTCGTTACCAAGCGTGCCATGGCCTATCGCGACGCCACGATGGAATGGGTCGACGGGAACCTGGGCAGTCGGCTGACGATGAAGTATCCCGCCGTCTATATGATGGAGCCGGGCGCCCACGGCGAAATCCTCTCCATCGCCTTCAGTAGTGCCGGACAGCATCAAGACGCCGGTGCGAAACTGGTTCACTGCGCCCCACACACAACCGGACAGATCATCTCCAAGTCGATCTCCAAGAATGGCGGACGGAGCAGTTATCGCGGTTTGGTCCGCGTTGAAAAAGGAGCCAAGCATTCCAAGAACAACGTCGTCTGCGATGCCTTGATTCTGGATCCGGAAAGCCGTAGCGACACCTACCCCTACATCGAAGTTGCCGAACAGGATGTGACGATCGGGCATGAAGCCAGCGTGTCACGCATCGGCGAAGAGCAGTTGTTTTACCTGACCAGTCGCGGGATTACGGAAGCCGAAGCGGCGACGATGATCGTCAGCGGCTTTATCGAGCCTCTAGTCAAAGAACTTCCGATGGAATACGCCGTCGAAATGAATCGCTTGATTCAACTGCAAATGGAAGGTTCGGTTGGCTAGGCCAACACACAAGTCGGTCCCCGCAATGCGACCCGCCAGGCAGGCAGGTGGTGTTCCGGGACCACTCGGGGTTTCCTCGACCCACAATCCAAACTCGCAATCTCTGCCCCTTTTTTGGCGCTTGGCGCCCGACTCCAACCTATGGCGACTGCAACGCAATTGGGATTCAACCAAGAGACATTTGACGCGTTCGTGGCGGCGCGCGACGAGCCGGTCTGGCTGACCGAAGCACGCCGCGCAGCGTGGGAACACTTCCAGAATACGGATTGGCCGGCCCGCAATCACGAGGAGTGGATGCGGACCGACATTCGGATGTTCAAGCTGGACCGATTCTCACCACCGCAGCCGACCGACGCAAAGGCGTCCAGCATCAAGGGCGGACTGCTTTGTCCCGGTGTGGCGTTGGCGGGGCACAATCGGTCGTTGGATAGCCATTCATTGGACCTGACGCTGCATAAGAACTGGTCGGACAAGGGGGTCATCTTCGGGAGCCTCGACACCATGCTCGCAGAGCACGGTGACATCCTGCGGCCCCATTTCCAAAGCGCTTTCGATCCCACGCACGATCGGTTTGCGTCATTACACGCCGCCTTTTGGACTGGCGGGCAAGTCTTGTATGTCCCACGCGGTGTCGTGGTCGACGAACCCTTGCACATGCTCAGCAGCATGACCGACGGCGGGACCGACCTGGGGCATGTCCTGGTCGTGCTGGAAGATGGCGCCGAAGCGACCCTTTTGTGTGAGACTTCGAGCCCCACGGAGACCGCCGGTGGATTTCATTGTGGGGCCGTGGAACTGGTCTTGGGTGCGGGTGCGCATCTGAGGTTCGTCAATTTCCAGGACTGGGGACACGGTGTCTGGCATTTCGCACATCAGCGTGCGCTCGTGCATCGCGATGCCACGCTGCAGTGGACCGTTGCTGCCCTGGGCAGTCGCTTGGCGAAAGTGAACCAACGCGTCTCCATGGTCGGCGAAGGGGCCAACTGCCAAGTCAACGGCGTCTTGTTCACCGAAGGCAAGCAGCACCTTTCATACGATACGCTGCAACATCACGAAGCAGCCAATTGCCGCAGCGACTTCCTCTACAAGGCGGCACTGCAGGATAAATCGCGGACGGTCTGGCGCGGAATGATCAAGGTCGATCCGGCCGCTCAAAAGACCGACGGCTACCAACGCAATGACAATCTGTTGCTTTCCGGAGATGCTCGCGCCGACTCGATTCCCGGACTCGAAATCGAAGCCGATGATGTCCGCTGCACCCACGGCTCGACCAGCGGCCGCGTCGATGAAGAACTAATCTTCTACGCTGGGTGCCGCGGTTTTACCCGCAAAGAAGCCATCCAGATGATCGTGACCGGATTTTTCCAACATGTCTTCGATCGCATCACCATCGAAAATGTACGCGACGCGTTGGCATTGGCCATTGCCCGTCGTGTGCGCGAATACGAGTAACCATGCCAGAGTTTTTCAAAGCCGCGAAGGTCGCCGACGTTCCTGATCCAGGCCGACTGACGCTGGAAGTCGACGAACGACTGGTCGTTCTCCTGCACGTGGGTGGCGAATTCTTTTGTATCGACGATGTCTGCACGCATGACGGCGGGCCGCTGGGCGATGGTGAATTGAGCAACTTCGAAGTGGCGTGCCCACGCCACGGAGCCAAGTTTGATATACGAAACGGTCGAGCATTAACCATGCCGGCGACCGAACCGACCCTGTCGCATCAGGTGAAAGTCGAAGGCGACGATATCCTGGTCTGTCTCAATCACGAATAGGACGACAACGATGGCACTTACCGAAGACGCGGTTTTTGAAGAGCTGAAGAAGGTCATCGACCCAGAGCTGTTTGTGAACATTGTCGACCTGGGGCTTATCTACAACGTTTCGATCGTCGATCGCGAGGCGGACGACCAAAAAGACATCAAGATTGATATGACGATGACCAGTCCAGCCTGCCCGGCGGGTCCGCAACTCATCGGCAACAGCAAACAGGTTGTCGGACAGCTCGAAGAGGTCGCGGAAGTCGAAGTCAAAATTGTGCTCGACCCACCCTGGACACCAGACCGGATGACCGACGATGCCCGCGATCAACTGGGCATTTTCTAGCTGGTCACGCGTCATTCGCCGACGACCGGGGACGGGCTCGTTTTTCGCTGCCCAGCGGGTCGGGCGGGGAAACAAGGCTTGTCGGCGAAAAAGGTGCCTGTACCCATAACGCGGTAACGCCGTGTCCCCGTGACGGGGTTTGCGCCGTAGCAACGTGCCCCGCCACTTAGTTTCGGTCGATACAGTATGATCGCGCCCCAGGGATGCAACGGCCGGCACGCTGCACGGGGTTTGGCCGCACGGATTGAGTGAGCGTGCCGATGCCTTTGCAACGCATTCTGCTGTATGAATTTGTGACCGGCGGTGGCTGCTGGTCGATGCGGCATCCCGGTCCGCCGCACGGCACGTTGCTCGCCGAAGGGAAGGCGATGCTGCAGGCCGTCGCACACGATCTCTTGGCCACCGGCACCGTGGAACTACACCTCCTGGCCGATGCACGGCTGACCGCGTTCTGGCCCGACGGCGCTCGCCTTCATGAAGTCCGCGGATCGGGCGACGAACGTCGACAGCTTCAGACCCTCGCCGCCGA
>JAUIHJ010000371.1 GCA_030432015.1 bacterium | reverse complement strand
CCACGCCGGCACACTGGGGGGATTCCGGATAACGTGTGAGGTATTGCCGGGCGATCACCGTGAACTGCTGGTGCCGCGACAGTGACTCCAGACCGTCAAGCAGCTTCAACATAATCTCGGCGTGATGCGGATCGGCGGTCTGGGCCGCGACGAACCGCTGGGCCGCCCGGACCAGTCCAAACACTCGGGCGTGGCGGTGATACAGATCGGTTAACTTCAGCAGAATCTCACCGGCTTCGGGGGTGGTGTCGCGATATTTGCCAAGTTGAGCTTCCAAACGCGTCGCTTCCTGGTTGACCGCGTCTTCCTGGGCCGCCCGAGCTTCCGCAGCGGCGCGCGCGGCGGCCAGTGCGGCCTCGTCTCCGGCGTCTTCCTGACCCGGAGCGGCCGTGCAAGGAAAGGCGAGCAGTATTGCGATCAACGTCACGGTTGCGGCGAGGCGGCGACCGTCGCGCGAAACGGCAGACGCGTCAGTCTTTCGTGCGAAGAAGCGAGAGGACAGCATTACATTCCTGCTTTGGCTAGTGCTTCGGAAATCTGTTTCGCGTCGGCAGCCAGAGGGCTCTCTGGATAGTCACCAATCAACTGGTCGAACCGTCGCCGGGCTTCACCTTTACGGTCCATCCGATACAGGCAGCGGCCGTAGTTGAACAGAATCACATCCAGAAACTTGGCATCCGGATAGTTTGTCAAGACGTTTTCAAACGTATCGATCGCGCGAGCATAGTCCTGCTGCCGATAATAATAATTGGCCATCTGGGCGACTGCTTCACCGACCCGGCCGCTCTCCGGAAAGCGATCGAAGACTTTTTTGTATTCCTGAAACGCGCGATCGTAGATCTGCGTCGCCTGTGCGCCCGTGGCCGCATCGGCCAATTCTCGATAGCACTCGGCGATCCCGAACTGTGCTTCGCCTCGCAACTGGCTGCTCTCCATGTTGACCAGGCGCGAGTAGACGCCGATGGCCCGATTGCGATCACCCTGCTTCCTTGCCACGTCCGCCAACTGGAGAAGGGCGTCGTCGACGAAACCGCTGTTGGGGAAGTCCCGCTGAAGTCGCTGCGCCATCGCGGCGGCGAGTTCCAGGCGGTCCATTTCAAAGTAGATCCGCCACAATTGGACGTAGGTTTCCTCAAGCAGTCGGCCGCCTAGCTGGCGGGCCTCGGCCATGATTTCTTCGCACAGCGTTAAGGCCTGGTCGTACTTTGCGCGGGCATTATCCTTGAGTCCGAATTCCTTGTAGCGGTTGCCGATGTTGGTCAACGCGTCGGCGGTCTTCAACCGCGTCTTGATGCGCAATTCGCCATCGGCGATCTGAGACTGCGTGATTCTTACACCCCCCAGGTTGCCTTCGATGCACTTGGCGTCGACTCGGACCTCGCGTGGGCCATCGGTCGTATTGGTCTGATCGACATAGACCAGGCGGACGATGTCACCCGGCAACGCTTGCAGGACCGCGTCGTCGGCAATGGCCTGGTCGGCCCGCGTCAAGGGAATCGTGGCGCGAAACACGCCGCTGTGAATGGTCTCGTCGTCCGGCGCATCACCGGCGGTTGCCGCCGCGTCGTTGGTCGCGAGTTCAGCGTCCGCCGCCGCATCGTCGTAGGCCACGTCCGCGCCGCCCACGGCGCGCGTGATGGCCGCTTCAGTCATTTCAATTGTTACCTGATCGATCCGTTTCAGCGGGTTAAGCTGTGGCTGGCCCGCTTCGTCGACATTGGCCAGCGCCGGGGCGTCGTCGCTCGCGTTCAGCGCCGCGATCGCCTCGGCTTCCAGTTCCGCATCCGTTTTTGCGCGATGCACTTCCAGGACCGCGGTGAGCGTGTCCGCGTCATCGGTCAGATCACGATCCGGGTCGCTGGCTTGCACGTTAACGGTCTTGCCCAGCACCACGCCTTGCAGTGTCTCGCTAAAGGCACCGTCGGTGATCGTGACCAGGGCGTCTCCGACCACGGCGACCTCGTGCAAGGTTTCCCGATTGAGTTGCTTGTCCGCCGTGTGCTGATCCACATACGTCACTTTGACGCGGTCGTCCCCTTTGACCTCCAGGCTCCCGTTTTCTGGCAGGGGTCGCCCCAGTCGCGTGGTGATGCTGCCCAACACGATTCGCACGTTTCTCCCGACGGGGTAGCAAAGAACCGTCTCCACATCACCGCTGGAGGCTTCGCAGCGAACTTTGATGGGCTCCCCCTGCTCGGTGGCGGCCAGATCTGCGTCTTCGATTTTGACGAATAGTCGCTTGCCGGCTTCGACTTTGCGTACCTGGCGATCGTCGCTGGAGAGTGCCGTGCCAACTTTTTCCAGGGCGGCAATGGCCCGGCTGTAATGCTGCAATTGGAAATGGCCAAGCCCGATATAGTAGTAGGCCTGGTTCACATTCTCGCTAACCGGGAAGCGTTCGATCACGTCACGCATGACTTGAAAGCACTTGCCAAAGTTGCGTGCTTCATAAAAGCAGATTCCCATCTTCAGCGTGGCTTCGGCACGCTGTTCTTCGTCGCGGTTTGCTTCGTCGGTGACCGCTTCGAATTGTACGCGTGCCTTCTCAAACGCGCGATCGCGTTCGAGGAAGAAGGTTCCCAGCCGCATGTGAGCTTCAAACCGAACGCGGCTGCGCGGATACCGCTCGATGACCGACTGCCAGATTTCGACCGCCTTCTTGGTCTCGTCCGCCTCGTAGCGGGCATCGCCGGCTTCGACCAGTTTGCGTGCCGCTCGATCTTCGATCAGCGAGCCACGAACAGGCGTCTGGTTCGCCGAATCCTCTTGTCCGCGAAGGCCAGGCGGGAAAAGGCCGGAAAACAACACGCTGGCGCATATCGCCAAAGCAACTCTATGACACATTCAGGCGCACCGATCACGGGGAAATCGAGGAACACAGCGGACGTCCCTGTCTATTCTAACCAAGGACCCGAAAGATGTTTTCGAGTTCTTGCAATCGATGTGAGTATGACCTCCCTGCCGCACTCCAAAGCGATCGCAGGCCTAACCGAACAGTTCGTTGATCGGCTCGCCGTTATCAACCAACTTCATCGGTCGCAGGAGGGGTGTCATCACTTCTTTGGAACCGTCAATGCCCAGGGCGTGGCAGAGCGTCGCATGGAGATCGGCCACTTGGACGGGGCGATCTTTGGGTTTTTCGCCATTCTCGTCCGACGACCCGACCACCGTTCCACCGCGAATCCCCCCGCCGGCCATGAAGCCGCTGAACACGGACGGGTAATGATCCCGGCCAGCGTTGTCGTTGATTCGTGGCGTCCGTCCGAATTCGCTGAGCATGACGACCAGCGTCTTTTCCAGCATGCCGGTCTCTGCCAGATCTTCGACCAGCGAAGCGAGGGCCGGATCCATGACACTACCGTGGTTGCGCATCGCCGGGAAATTATTGCTGTGCGTGTCGAAACCGCCTCGATTGACCTGCACGAAACGGACCCCCGTTTCCACCAACTGCTTGGCCAGAATCGCGCCGCGCCCAAACGGCGTATCGCCGTAGCGGTTCAATGTGGAGGTCGGGACCTTGTCCAGCTCGAAGGCCTTCAAGGCGGGGCTACGCATCAGTCGCACGGCGTCGTCAATCGACGTCGCAGTCGCCTTGAGCTTCTCGTCGTTGCGGTTGGTGGCGAAACGGCCATTGAATTTGGCCAGCCGCTCCAACCGTTTGTTGCCTCGTTCGCGGGCGATACCTTCGGGGAAGGCGAGATACGGGTCGCGTTCGCCCGGGTTGCCAACGAAGTACGCCTCGCAGCTTTGGCCAAGATAGCTCGACCGCGGCGCGCGACCGCTGATGCTGACGTAGGCCGGGAGATCGCCCAGGGACTGCTTTTCGTGGACAACCACCGAACCAAACCCAGGATGGACCAGGTTGGCGGATTGGTTGTAGCTGGTCTGCAGGTTGTAGGTCGCACGGCCATGGGCGCCCTGCGTGCCGGCAATCGAGCGGATCAACGACGCATGATGCATCTGCTTGGCAAGATTCGGAAAAATCTCAGAAATGCGAATGCCCGGCGCCGACGTTTCAATGGCCTCGAATTCTCCCTGCGTCGGCCGGCCTGGTTTCGGGTCCCACGTGTCGATGTGTGACATCCCGCCGCCGTTCCAGAAAAGAATAACGTGCTCCGCCTTGCTGGGATGGCTGCTTCCTTCGAGTGCTAGGAGGTGCCGGACCTGAAAGCCCAAAAACGTGCCGCTGGCGGCTCCCAACAACGAGCGACGACTCAACTGATATTCGCTGCAGTGCATCCGATAGCTCCTTGGCTGGCGGGGAAAGGTTTGATGTTTGGATCGAGGTTGGTGGTTGTGAGGATGATGGTGCAGGTGGGTGGTTGATCGGCCGGGTATCCAGTGGCTTTCCTACGGCAGAAACCGAAATTCATTGCAGTTCAACAGGACCCACCGCAAGTCGGCAACCCCGTCGGTCGCGGTCTGGGCGTCGGCGACGATGGCCGCCGCCTCTTTGAATTCGTCAGCCGACGGGTGACGCGTGAGAATCTCGCGATAAGCCAGGCGAATCGCTTCCTGCACGTTGGCCTTTTCACCGACCAGCAGTTCATGAATCGGTTCGTTCTCGCCGACGCGGGAGGCTTCGTTGGTCAGTCGCCCATTGAGCATCATCAAGGCCTGGCGCATCGAGGGGTTGGCATCGCGCTGGTCACCTAACTGGGTCCGGTCTGTCTGGCCGAAAACACGGAGGAAATGTTCCGGCGCAGCGGGTGAGGCCATCCGAAACGACGACCCGAATTGCGGGTTGTCGTCGATCGTGGCCCGGACGAAGCGATCGACGTATTCAACGTTGCGGCGTTGTTGCTGCATTTGGGCCTGCATCCGCTCGGCTTCCAACTCTTCCTTGGACATGACCTGCATCCGCTCGACCATGACTTCGCCGTCGTTTTTCGCCGTCAATAGCGAGTCGAAATCGAGTTCAATGGCGCTCTCCAGATTGTAGCTGGGGCTCTTCGGCGGTTTGCGGTCGGACTGCATGGCCGGTGCGTTGTTGGCGGCGGCGAGTTGCGAGATGGCGGTCGGTGCGGTCTCTTCGCCGCCAGGCGATGCGTTGCGTGGCGCTTTGGCGATCCTTGTTTGCTGCCAGACCGTTTTCAGATTCTTGCCTGGTGCGTGTTTCGGATCGAACAAGTGGCCCGCCGTAACAATGCTGTCATAGAGGACTTCGCTGATCATGCGCCGCATCGGCGTGGCCATGAAGGCGGTTTCTAATTCTGCCTGGGTCAGATCGTCGACACCCACCGCGTGGCTGCGCTGGTAGGGCACACTGGTGACGATCATGCGGACCAGCGATTTTAGATCGTATCCGTGGGCTACGAATTCGTCGGCCAGGAAGTCCAAGGTCTGAGGATGGCTGGGTGGGTTATCGTCGCGGAAATCGTCCACCGGCTCGACAAACCCACGGCCAATCAACTGGGCCCAGACGCGATTCACGAACGCTCGTGAAAAGAAGCGATTCTTGGGGTCGGTCACCAGTTCGGCCAGTTCGCTGCGAAGTTCGCTGGTTCCTGACATTCCGGCACTAACCTTCAAGTTGCGGGCATCCCGCTTGGCCTCCGCGACGATCCCTTCGGGAGCGAGCCGCGAGCCGCGTGAGGCGCTGCGCACCTTGTTGTCAACCGCGGCTAACAGATCATCCACGGTCGAGGCTGTGCTGGCGGTTTCTTTCGCGGCCACTTGCTTGGATTTTTCGGCCCGCAGTTTTTCCAACCGACCGATATAGCCGGCAGCACGGTCGGCGTTGGCTAAGGCAAACGGGAACTTGGGAGGCAACGGAGTGCGTTCTGCTCCGTCGCCGACTCCATCGGGCGGCCAGAGAATGGTCGTCTGATTCGTCTCGGTCGTGTAAACGGTATTGGTGAATTGTGTCTCGACACGCCGCGTCTTGCCGAAGAAGGCGGCCAAATCGTAGAAATCGCGTTGCGTCCAGACATCGAACGGATGGTCGTGGCATTGCGCGCACGCGACGCGTATTCCCAGGAAAACCTGTGCCGTCGCACCGGCCAGCGCCATGGGATCGGCGTTGTCCCCAAGAATGAAGCCCACTTCCGGTGTGGCGCCCGCTTTGCCGCTCGCAGAGATCATGCGCCGTGCCAGTTCGTCATACGGCATGCCATCTTCGACCGCCTGATGCACCAAGGCGATCGCCGCGGCGCCGCCGTCGGCATTGGAACGCAAACGCAGCATGTCGGCATAAAAGACGGTCCAGGTATCGGCAAACCGCTCGTGATTCAGCAGTTGGTCGACGATGGTGGACCGGCGAGTGGCTGGCGGTAATGCCGCAAAATCACGAATTTCCTGGTCGGTCGGGATGCGTCCGATCAAGTCGACGTAGATCCGACGCAGAAACGTCAGGTCGTTGATCATCGGCCGTGGCTGATGCGAAATACCAAGTTCCGCGTTTTCGGCTTGCAAGATGCGACTGACCTCACGACCGTCCGGTAGGTCCTCGGCGGCATGGCCCAAGGCGGCGGCGATGATGCTCGCCGTTAACGCCAGCAGGACAGTGCCTCGCCGCACGCAAGAGTCAGACAACGGGGCAGGCTTTGCAGTGGCAAACCATTTGTGCATCGCAGCGGCATCCTATGGTGAAGGAACGTCTAGGCGGGGCGGCGAATCGATTACAAATCGGCGGGAGGCAGGCTGCCGACGATTCGGGCAACCTACGGTCATCTTAATGTAGGAGGATGATTGTCACCAAATCAACACGCTGTGAACATGTCTTTTCCAACATTTTTCCGAGGCAGCCCGTTTTTTTTGATGAAGTGTGAGCGGCAATCCGTTGCGTTTTTCGCAACGCCATGTGATCATTGGAACGATTAACGATCGGAAAGTACTCATTTTTTGTTTCGGGGAGTGTTTGGGAATGCGAGCCGCACGAAGTTACCTGTTTTCGCTAACCGTCTTGGTTTTTATTCCGCAGTTTGCCTTAGCGGGCACCGTGGCCGTGAAGGGCGTCCACATGTGTTGTGGTGGTTGCCAAGCGATTGCCGAGGACGCCTTGACCGATCTTGAGGGGGTGGGAAACATCGTTTGTGATCTAAACACCAAGGCGATCGAATTTGACGCGGCGGACGCGAAGGCCGCTGCCACGGGAATCAGCGCGCTCGCCGAAGCAGGATTTCACGGCAAGGCAGTGCATGACAAGAAGCCACTTGCCTTTCCGTCGTCCGGGGCAAAAAAAGGAGCGAAATCCAATGCCGTGTTACTAACCGGCGTGCACCTCTGTTGCACGGCCTGCGTGACGGCGTCCCACAAGGCATTGATCGAGGTCAAGGGCGTGACGGTAATCGACATCGACCGTAACGCAAAGTCGATCAAGCTGACCGGCGACGCGATGGACACACTGGAAGTGGTCGAGGCCCTGAACCGGGCCGGATTCTATGGGCAACTCGGTAAGAAGCCGTCGCCTCCCGCTGAGAAGAGTGCTCGCTAAGCGGGCGATCGCCCGTCCGGCGTGAATCGGACGTGTGTCGGAAAAATTCGGACTCGATCTGAAGCCGGGTGTGTTTTCTGGGCCTGCACACGTTTTGGAAGTGCTCGCGTGCTGATGAAAACGTGGGTGTCGGGTGGAACGAGGGGAGTGGCGCGTACTTTACGGCGCAGCGGATCGGGCAGGGATAGCGGATCGGGCGGGGATACAGGCCCTGTCAGCACAAAAGGGTGCGTGTTCCCGTGACGCGGCACCACCGACGCTGGCTGCAGAATACGCGGCAGAAATTGTAACCGGCTGGGTAAGCGAGGGATGATCGACGCGAAGATCGAAATCAGCATAACCGCGTCCCTCGCTTACGTTTCGGGTTTCAAAGTCGCAAGAATCGCAACTTCAAAACATGCGCGTGACGCGGCCTGCGCTGCAGAATCGCACACGGTCATCTAGCATTCCGTCGGCGAGTCCAGCTCATTGCGCGATGCGGCCGCCAGAAGCGAAATGCGTCGTCGGAACAGCCCAGCGACGCGAGCCAAAGAAACAGGCTCGGCGAACGCGAAGAGTTAGCTTGCGGAGCGAGCAACTCGCCGAACTGTTATTGCAAGCGCACCCACCACGTGTACCTCGTCGTGAGGGCAGGCACGTTTCTCGCCGACGTGTCCTTTCCCCGTCCGATCCGCAGGGCGGCGAAGTGACGTGCCCGTCCCCTCCCCGCCTGTCGCCGAATTACGCGCCGGCACTTAGC
>JAUIHJ010000370.1 GCA_030432015.1 bacterium | reverse complement strand
GCTGGGAACTTCATAGTTCTTGACCACCAATACGAAGTTGATCAAGCCGCTGATCAGCAGCAACCCACTGGCGATCATGACCAACTTGGACCATCGCTTGCGAAAAGCGGCGGCGAATTCCGGTGCCGCGTTCTCCGCCATGGCGGGCACATAGGCGCAACGCATCAGAATCACCCCGCCGACCAAAATGATGGCCCCAAAAATGTGAATCCAGCGTAGCAGCAGTTCCATGGCGACCATTCGCAGACCTCGATTGAGCGTGTGGGGTGTGGCAAGCTTGTTTACCGTGTCGAACGACGAAGCCCCCGATGGTAGCGCCGACCACCATTGCTGTCCAGGAGGCTGTGACCCGAAATGGGGGCGGGCTCGGCGGGTCCGCGCAGCAGGATTGCCGTTGCCTTCGCCGGTTCGAGTGTCTTCGTGCCTGGTGTCGGCGCGGGCGTTACGAGCAAATCCAGGCCGTAAACAGGGCCATCGTGAGCCCGACGCTGATGATCAACAGCAACAAGCCTGTTACGGCGCGCCACGCTGACGAATCTTCGCTCAGTTGCTCCGAGCGAGCTTCCTCGCTGAATGCGGCATCCCATACAGGTCGTTCTTCGTTGCTGGCAGTCATCGGCGTATCTCGATTGGAGCGTGGCGTTGGTACTTGGACGGCTGACGGAAGTGGTCAATGCGGTGCGGCATCGACCGCAGGCAGTCC
The DNA here is from genome assembly GCA_030432015.1 of bacterium. Classification (GTDB taxonomy): domain Bacteria; phylum Planctomycetota; class Planctomycetia; order Pirellulales; family Pirellulaceae; genus ARS98. Next base: position 7,478 of record JAUIHJ010000370.1, on the reverse strand, counting down.
CATAAACTAATCCAAAATCCATCCGGCGCAAAGCAGCAATACGAAGGACTCGCCCGAGATCGGGCAAGGGGCCGGCTGGTTTTCGCGCCAACGCGTCATGATCGCGGTGGGATGGCACATTGCGGTCGAAATTTCCCGGAATTTTCGACACAATCTACCGGCCGGCGCAATCATCTTCCTGACGGCCAAGGTAAACATCGCCAACCACCGGGACGTTTAGTGACTGATGGCCCAGATGACGCCGCCATCGTGGGCGGCCTCCGATCCGGAGATCGAGACGCCTGGGATGCGCTCTGCCAGCGGTATGGTGCGCGTCTATGGCGCTACGTTGCGCGGCTGATCGGCAGTGATCACAACGCGGTGGAGGATGTGTTTCAAGAGGCGTTGCTCGCGGTCGCCAAGAGCGGGCGTTCGCTTCGTCCAGAAACCTTGCTTTGGCCGTGGCTGAGCAGAATTGGCCATAACCAGGCCGCCTTGTTTTGGCGACAACGCTACCGCGACGGCGTACCGGACGGGCCGGCGGTCGAGCCATTGGCCTCGGCGGATGGCGATCCGGTCGCGGCGTTGGCTCGACGTGAGACCGTCGAGACCGTGCGGCTGTTATTGGCGGAGATGAATGCCGATCACGTGGCCCTACTGACCGCGAAGTACTTTGACGGCCTGAGTGTGGCGGAGATCGTCAACCTTTTTGGAGGAACGACCGAAGGCGTGCGTTCGAGTCTCGCTCGGGCACGGCGGGATTTTCGGGTCCGCTGCGAACGGCATCACGTTGGGCAATGACCACCGCCCCAGCCGGCCGCGGTCCCGACGATGCGCTACGCACCGAACCGGAAGGACGATGAAGACCCACACGTCCCGACGCGTGCGGCGCGTGGAGCTGCATCACGCGCAAAGTGGACGCAACTTGTGGGAGACGCGTTGGAGACTTGTTTGAGATTCACGACGTTCGGCGTCTCAATTGGCGTCGATTGCAGGTTTTACTCTGTTTCACGAACTGCTTCTCCGTGTGAGAACTCATGAACGGCAATTTTCAACACGAACACGACGACGACGCGTTTGCGTCCCGCATGCTGAAGCCGCTTGACCAGGACGCCGCGCCGGTCTCCCCGGATGCGATCGATCGTGCGTCGATCGTTGCCGCGGCGGCCTTTGCCCTTTCCAGCCCTGTTTCGGACGAGGTCGAGGCGGCGGCGAGTTCATCGCGACCGCTTTCCGCTCATTCGCATCAGCCACCGGTACGCGCTCACGAACGGCCTCGCATGTTTTCGAGAGCTGTCATGATCTTGTCCGCAGTCGCACTCGGTGTTCTCTTCTGGTTGGCAAATCTGGACCATCTTGGCGATGGTAACGTGACGTTGGGTTCGATTCTGGATCAAGCTGGCGTCGCCGCGTCACTGCAGTTGCGCGTGTCGGATGGCTCGACGGAAGCCGACGTCTGGGTCCGCTCGACAGGACAGGTGCGGTGGGAAGAGTCTCCCTCACGTTACCGCATCGCATCGGGAGCGACGCTCTGGCGGATCGACGAGGCGGCGAATACGGTTGTCGATGAGACCAATCCATGGTTCCGCGACGAAGCGACGCCGGTCGACCTGTTGGGGCTGCTGGGGATCGACGCTGCCTTGGCAGCCGAACTTCGTCGGATGACGCCGGTTGCGACTGAGAACATCGCTGGAACGCGCCGGGAGACGTTTTGCGTCCACCGCGGTGCATCGGAGCCAAATCGAGTCTACACGTATTCGGATCCGGTGACCGGCGAACTACGCAAGATCGCCGCTTCGCTTGCCGAACCCCACACAGGACCTGTCGAGCCGGAAGCACGCGAGGCCACGCTATGGTTTGTCGCACGGGATGTTGCTTTGGACGACGCGCAGTTCGTCGTCTCGGAGTCGCTTTCGTCTGATGGCCGGATTGCGAAAGTCGCTGCGGCTCAAGGGACCGTCACGCTACGCCCTCTGGCGAGTCACCGCTGGACCCCGGTTGTACGGCAAATGTTGGTACAGCCGGGTGACTGGCTGCGCACGGACGTGCGCGGCGCGAACGCGGCCGCCATCGCAACGACCGGGCGATTTGGTCTGGTTGTCGGACCGGCCAGCCTGGTGGAAATGATCGGGCCGAGTCAATTACGCCTCCATCGGGGCGATCTGAAAGTCACGGGGGCCGATTCGGCCGGGAACGCTTTCGAATTGCTCGGCCCGGACGAACAACGCGCCGAGGTCAAGCCGGGCGAGTCGATTCATTTTCGAATCGATCGCAACAAGAAACTGGTGAAGGTCAACTCCAAGCCCGCATGGTTGGCCGGTTTCGAAGGTGCGTCCCCGCATGAGTCGATCGGGTCCCTGGTTTGCAACATTGACGGCCGCAGTACGCCGCTGACCGTGGGCTTCCACAAGGTTCGAGTCGAGATCCGCGATCAGATTGCGCGCACCACCATCGAAGAGTCGTTCGTCAATCACACGACCGAACGCCTCGAAGGCATTTTCCATTTCCCGCTGCCACAGGACGCCTCGATCAGCGGTTTTGGCATGTGGATCAACGGCGAACTAATTGAGGCGGACGTTGTTGAGAAACAGCGAGCGCGCGAAATCTATGAGACGATCCTCCGCGAAAAACGCGACCCAGGGTTGCTCGAATGGACCGGCGGCAATGTTTTTAAGGCTCGCGTATTCCCGATCCTGCCGCACGCCGAAAAACGAATCAAGATTGTCTATACCCAGGTCTTGCCGCTGCGCGCCAATCGTTATCGCTACTCATACGGCTTGGCAAGCGAGATGTTGCAGAAAACGCCACTTCGTGAGCTATCCCTGGACGTGCTGGTCAGTTCGGCGTTGCCGCTGAAAAACGTGAGTTGTGCAACGCACGAGGTGCGGACGCAACAGACGCCGCATTCAGCGCACGTCGAGTTTTCGGCGCAAGAGTATACGCCGATGCGCGATTTCGAGGTGGTCTGCGAAGTCGACGCCCAGCAGGCCGATGTGGTGGTCGTACCACATCGGCGGGGCGATGACGGCTACTTCCTTGTGCAGCTGACGCCTCCGACCGCGGCCGGTCGGTGGCAACGCGAGATCTTGCCCGACGGCACGCCCATCTCGCTATGCCTCGTTTGCGACACGTCTGCGTCGATGGATGCGGAGAACCGGAAACAACAGTCGCAATTTATTACGGCGGCACTGGCGTCGCTCGGACCCCGTGACCGATTCAGTTTGGCGGTTTGCGATGTGGAATGTGAATGGCTGCACGACTCGCCAATCGAACCGACTCCAGACGCCGTTGCCGCGGCACTGGAGTGGCTCGACAAACGCATCTCACTGGGCTGGACCAACCTGGACCGGATGGTGACGTCCGTGCTGCCTCGAATGAATGCCGACACGCATGTTGTTTACATCGGCGACGGTGTGGTCACGTCCGGTGACGCGGACGCCCATCGCTTTGTCAATCGATTGAAGCGTCTAACGGCCGACAGCCGCAATGGTTCGTTTCACGCGGTGTCCATGGGCGCCCGTTTTGAGTCGGCGGTGTTGAACGCTCTGGCCGCGGTTGGTGGCGGTTCGGTGCGTCATATCGCGGGTGAACAGACGCCGCAGCAAGTCGCCTTTGAGCTGTTGAATGAAATCGCGCAGCCGGGACTGCGCAATCTGCAGGTCGAATTCAAAGGTCTTCAGGTCGCCGCCGTCTATCCCGACACATTGCCACGCCTTCCCGCCGGGACGCAGCAGACCCTTGTCGGCCGCTACCTGCCGCAAGGCGCCGATCAAACGGGCGAGATTGTGATCACTGGTGAACGGGATGGCGAGCGGGTCAGTTATCGATCGCAAATCAAACTGGCGGATGCGGAAGCGGGCAACTCATTCGTTCCGCGGCTTTGGGCTCGTGCGCATTTGGATCGACTGCTCAAGGAAGGGGACGGCGATTTCATTCGGGACGAGATTATTGCCCTGTCCGAAGAGTTTCACATCATGACGCCGTACACATCGTTACTGGTCCTGGAGACCGACGAGGACCGAGAGCGCTTTGGTGTGCAACGCCGTTATCAGATGCGCGACGGGGAACGTTTCTTTGCCGCTGCCCGCAACGACGCGAACTTTGATCTCAGGCAGCAACAGGTCAAACGAGCGGGTGATTGGCGACTGAATCTTCGTCAGCGGATCTTGGCGGAACTCACGCGACTGGGGCGCGACGCTGACGAGTTTCAGAACTTCGCCGCGCAATCGAAAGGCGGGGCGTCGCGGCTTTTGTCGTCCAGGTGGTCTGGTCGCCGAGGGAGCTTGTCTTTTCGCGATGTCAGCGGGGCCGTGGTGGCGGGAAACCGACCCATGTCCTTGACTGCGGCCCTGCAATCTGATCGCCCCTGGACCGGCGAATTCTTAGGTGGTGTGACCGACGAATCACGAATGTCACTCGCAGGTCGTGGCTCGATGGACGGCGGCTTAGCAACGGGTGATTCGCTCGCCTTGCGTTCCTACGATGCGATGGACTTCGACTTCCAACTCAGCGACTTCCAGCAATCAAACCAGCCGGCCAGGGTGGGCTGGCAAGACTTCAACGGTCAAGCTGATGTTGCGCGCAAGCAGAAAATGGCGGGCAACTTCCTTGGTGGTTTCGGACTCGGCGCCGCGAAGTCTCGACTCTTGAAGCGACTTGGCAGTTCTAAGCCGCAGAGTTTATGGGAGTTTCGCGGGGAACCTGGTCACGCGGACGAGCAAGCCATCCAGTGGGTGTCCTCGATCTTCCCGGAGGTTCCACCGACTCCCGGTGCATCCGCCCAGCCGGTCGTTTCCAATTGGCCAGCCGACGCAATTGCCATGTCGAAAGCACTGGTGCAACCGTTGATCATTCCTCAGGGCGGCCTGGAGGTCACACAAGAACGAGAAACCCATGATCCGCGTTGGAAGCGGCAGACCGGCGCCTCGCGGCAGCTTGCGCTCTATTCACCGCAACGCTGGCTAACGCGTGCCGAAGCACCGACCACGCAATCGATGATTCAGTGGTGTGACGATCGGCAAAGGGTTTCCTACTCGCCTGCCTTTCAGCTCGGTCGCTATCGCAAGTCGACTCCGCGTGACGTGCAATCGATGACGCCAGGCGAGCGGCGATTCGCGGTGACACCGCTCCACGAAACGTACCACCGTTACGACGCCACGGTCGAACGACCAGATGCCCAGCGCGCCATGCTTATCCTGACCGACCCAAAATCGGAGCCGGTCGTTGAATATCGAGTCGAGATCGAAACGGCGCGAAACATCGTGCTTGGTGTTGAAGCGCGAAGAGGTAAGACGCTCGTTTCATCGACGCGGTACGACGACTATACGCAACATGCCGGTGTCTGGTGGCCCGGCACGATTGAGTCACTTGATGGACAGGGCCGCCGCACGTCGCGAATCAAACAGACGGTGCGAGTCCTCCAGCCGCAGGTATTTATCGCACGCATCGAACGGGAACTTCCGGCAAACGAAATGGCACTCCTGCTGCCGATGCGTTTGCCGACGGTGCGGCAGAGCGAAGTGGCCGCCGCCGACGGATCCGCCGACATGGAACACCGCTTCGTTCTGATGCTCAACGAATCGCTAACTCAGAACCGGGATGGGATGCTCAAGCAACTGCGCGCGTTTGAAGCACTTGTGCCCGCCAAACCGGGCGCCGTCTGGATACGCGCCGCCGTGCTCGCTGCGGCTCGCCGGAATGACGATCTACACAAGCTGCTGCGAAGCCAGGCCGAGCGGCTCGTCGCCAGGCCCTCGATGGACGATTTCTTTCTGGCACGATACGTCATCGATCAAGTTACCAACATCGCCGGTCAGAATGAAGTTCTGACGTTGTTGGCGGAGGTTCGGCCGATCTACGATCGTCAACCGGACTTTGCGATCGGGCCACTTCGCTGGGAGCTCCGGCACACGCAGACCCTGCGCAACCTGGCGCGTGCCGGAGAGGTGCTCATTCGCCAGCACAATCTTGCGGCTGCCATGCCTTGGGACACTGCGGTCCAAACGCGTTATTCGCACGATCTGGCAACGTCAGGAGATCATGACGCGGCGCGTGCCTGGTTGCGCCAAGAGCTGGATCGTGACGTCGAACGGACTGAATACGAAGCAAGCGAGCTGCGAACGGCCTTTCTGACGCTGTTGCACGATCAGGGGCGCGCTGGCGAGGCGGTCGCCTTCTTCGAGGAATGGTTGGCGACCGACCCTACCAATCAAGATACCTACACGAAGTACTTGCAGGCATTGGCGACGGCCAATCGGACCAAGGATGCCGATGCGGTCGCGCGGCAGTGGCTGGCACAGGGGCGGGTTGACGGCAGGCTGAATGCCGCCCAACTCGCTCGGCTGAACGCGGCGGTGTCCTACGCGCGAGGGTTGAATACGAATTGGATCGATCCCCAATGGCTGGGCGATCTGGAGGCAACTGCGACGTTTTTTTTGGAGCACGAAGCCCACGCGGACGTCGCCGCCAGCATCATGGATTTCCATCGCTTCGTGAACTCGGACGCGTCCGATCGATTGCATGCCGAAGTGGCTCGGCGACTGGTCGCCACGGCCGCGACGTTGCCGCCAGAAATCGCCGCCACATTCGTGAGGTGGTCGATCGGCCGCCAGGAAGTTGGACGCGCGCAATGGCAGGAAATCGCCGCGACGTTGCGCGCCCGCTGGGACGAAGCCATCGATCCACGGCATCGGCAATTGCTCGGAGACGCACTGGTGCGGGTCAATGCAGCCCATTTCGCCGAGAGCGATCATCTGCCGTTCATGCGGTCCCGGATCGCGCGGGCCGAGAGGGAAGCAGACGAGGACTTGCGGGCGGTTTTGGCTCAGGCATTATTCGAGGAACTGTTACGCCGTGAATGGACCGCCGAGCACGAAACGGAGGCGTTGTCGTTGATTGCGCGGTTGTCGTCATCGGAGTTTCAGTCGGACCGCTGGATCGTGCAAATTGGCGCGCTGCATCGCTGGCTCGACCGAATGCTGCAAGCTCGGCAACGCGTGGATCAACAGCGGCTTCAGGACACGGGCCATCCGGAATCGCTGACGCGCGCGGAGCTGGCCAAGAAATATGCCAACTTCCGTGAAGTGGCTCGACGGGAACTCGCCGCTCGCCTCACCGATGCGGCCGCGGACTGCAGCGATGAGACGCTCCGCAACTGGTTGAATATGGAGCGGATGTTCCTCGATTTGCAACTCGGCCGGCAGCGCCCGCAGATTGCCATCGCGTGTTGGAAACTCCTGGGCGATGCCCCGCACGACGACTCGGCGATCGCGTGGGAGTCGGGCGCGCAGTCAGCCGAACTCGCTCGGCAAGCCTCGATTCAAAGCATGTTGCGTGAGCGGGCGCTGATGGTGGTAAGCTATCTCGCTGCCCGTCGCTCGGCACCGCAGGCACTCGTGACCCGCCTCATGGACTACATCGAGGCTGGCATGAGGCTGCACGGCGAGGTCGCACATGTCTGGCGGCAGCGGCGGTTTGCAATGTTGATCGCCCTGGACCGG
>JAUIHJ010000369.1 GCA_030432015.1 bacterium | reverse complement strand
TGGGCCGTCGCAGCAAAAAAAGATGACAACTCCTCCACCGCAATGCCGTGGCGATGAATTTTGTGAAAGCCCGCAGTCAATACGGGGGAACCTGGATCGAGAGGAGCGTGATCAAACGGAAACCGCAACCAATGGCTACGGCGCGTCAGCTATACGCGCGAACCCGACCGAATACTGGATCCCATGGGGACTCTTATCGGCTCACCAAAAATACACATCGTCAACACGAGCATGGCAGAGTCGTTGCCACGCTATCACTCTAGCAATCAATCCCGGTGAGGACAATCGAGGTAAGCCGGAGGATACAGCTTTTGTGTTTCCTGATAACTGCGAGGTTTGTCAACGAATGCGGCAGCCTTTGAAGTTGCGCATTCGTAAACCCCACAGGCATGTCAGGTTGCAGCCAGGGGTGTAAACCCTTGGGATTCTTGTTCTGGCCACTCACAAGCCGCGGAACGGCAGAGGAGTTCCGGTTCCAATGCCCCTGGGGCTGGACCCTCAGGCTCGTCGGCACCCTCAGGCTACCCCCGTGCCGCGGCTGCGCGGCCCACTGGCGCAGCGCCAAAACTGGCGTGACGGGTTACCAGGGACCAATGCCTGGCGCAAAAGCATGACTTCAGAGCGCGTCCGCGATGCCAGCAACATGCATTCCGAGCGGACGCATCGAGTCTTGGTCGGCGCCGCATTCGTAATTTCGAGCATCGAACGAAGTGGAGAATCGAACGGCCCTGAACCGGCGACGTGCGGCACCAGTAACCGAAGGCAATGGAAGCAGTCGCTGCGTATGGGGGCGCAGAATCGGGGGGCGGACCGATTCTTGGTGAAACGCCTGGGAAGATCGAACGCATTTCCCGGTCGCACGATGGGCCTGAATAATGAGCCGAACCTGCTCGGTAAGTGGTTGGGACCAATCAAAGGTAGTCTTTGCGGATCGGGTGAAAGACGTCGAGGGCCTTGGCCCCCTGCTCGCCTGCCTGGCAGCCGTGCAGGACGCCGCCGGGAATCCGCCACATTTGCCCCGGTCGCACCAGGCTTGTGATTCCGCCGATCGTGAACGTCAGTTCTCCTTCGAGCAGCAATCCCATCTGTTCGTGAGGGTGGCTGTGGGGCTCGACAATCCCCAAGGGCTCGAACGTCACATAGGACAGCATCAGGCCCTCGCCGGCCACGGTGTCGATGGTCACTCCCGGAAAGATCTGATGGTGGGAACAGTCTTCGCGGTCAATGATGTAGGTCGGCATGCGGTGGACTCCAAGTGAGATTTCGCGGATTCGACTCGGTGCGATGGTGGGGAACGAGAAGGCTGAACAGGCGGGCGTGAGCGCTGAGTCCATTTTGGTCGTCGGCCGACCGCGTTGAAAAGGGGCAGCTTGCCGAGCCGGGTGCAGCACAATTGTCGGTGCCGGGGCCCGGAGGCACGCCGTCGACAAACTCGTGCCGCCGCTACGCAGCTAATTGCCGCGACGCCAGTAGGCAACGCCAGGACGCACGCCAGGACGCAACTCCCAGGACGCTTTAGCATGGGAAACATCGCGAATCCCCGCTGACGCTGTGCGTTTTCCATTGCGACACGCATCTCAGATAAGAGACCGAAAGAGGCTGCCTTCTTCCCCCCTGCCCTTGCAAATTGGTACCGTGGCCGCATAATAACAGCAATCTTCAAACAGAGGCGGATCGATGCGACACTGCTTTTATACCTATTTCTGGTTCTTTTTTAGCCTTCGGGGACGAAGGGCCGGAGGAGGTATTTAGCCTCGATCCTAGTAGGATTTTTCCCAAGCCCTGAGGACCCACCCCTCAGGGCTTTTTTTGTTGCTCCTGAGAGGAATGTCGTCGGGCGAGACACATTTTTTCCAGGACACGCAGATGATTGCCAAACTACCCCCCTATTTTGCCACGAAGGAGATATTCTCGATGATTGTCGTCATGAAAAAAGGTGCTACCGAAGAGCAGATCAACCACATGGTTGAACGTGTCGAGGCGTTGGGCCTGAAATCGCACGTCATTGTCGGGACCGAGCGAACCGTCATTGCGGCGATCGGCGAAAAACGCGAAGAGATGAAGGAGGCCCTGGAGAGCGGCAGCGGGGTCGCCGAAGTGATGCCGATCCTGGCGCCGTACAAAGTCGCCAGCCGCGAGGTCAAGCCGGAGCCAACAATGGTTACCGCGGGAAGCCTGCGTGTCGGTGCCGGCATGCTGGGCGTGATCGCGGGTCCCTGTTCGGTCGAAAGCGAAGAGCAGATTGTCAGTTCGGCCCATGCCGTCAAGGCAGCCGGAGCGACGGCCCTGCGAGGTGGCGCGTTCAAGCCGCGGACAAGCCCGTATAGCTTCCAAGGCATGAAGGAAGAGGGGCTCAAGTTGATGGCCCTGGCGCGAGACGAGACCGGCTTGGCGATCGTGACCGAGGTGATGTCGACCGACGACGTCGATTTGGTTGCAAAGTACGCGGACGTCCTCCAAGTCGGCGCACGAAACATGCAAAACTACCGGCTGCTCGAAGCAGTTGGCAAGAGCCACCGAGCCGTACTTCTGAAACGTGGTGCAAGCGCAACGATGGACGAGTTGCTGCTGGCTGCCGAATATATCTTGAATGAGGGGAACCCGAACGTGATGCTGTGCGAACGCGGCATTCGGACCTTCGAGGGACATACGCGTTTCACCCTGCCCCTGGCCAGCGTCCCCTACCTCCATCAAAAAACCCACTTGCCGGTGGTGATTGATCCCAGCCACGGAACGGGCCACACCTATCTTGTTCCCGACATGGCGGCTGCGGCCGTCGCCGCCGGGGCCGACGGCTTGATTCTAGAAGTGCATCCCAACCCCGAAATGGCACTCAGCGATGGGTACCAATCGCTGACCTTCGAGCAGTTCGCGGCCACCATGGACAAGTGCCGCAAGATCGCGGACGCGGTTGGCGTCACGCTTCAGGCGGCCGAGCCGGTAACAACGTCTTGAAGCACTTCGGCCGGCTGCCATGGTTGATGGCAGCCGGCTTGGCGATCGACGATGGCCGGTCTGCTTGGCCGCAAGCCGGTTGCTCGCAATCGGCCGAACGGTTGCTAGAATGGCGAGCTCAGTTTTTCCCCGCGAACACTTCAACCCGCCTGCAGACTTCTCAAGAAAAGGACGCGAGATGGACCCCGAACAGCGTGCCCACGAACTTGGTGTGACGTTTCCGGAACTAACACCGGGCTACCTGAACCTCTGTATTCGCTCTGGCAATCAGCTGATCACGTCCGGGCATACCAGCGACCTGAAAGGCGTTTTGGGCAACGGGCTGTCGGTCGAGCAGGGATACGAGGCGGCCAAGGACTGCGCGATCAAGATTTTGCGGTCCGTGCATGACGAGCACGGCACCTTGAACGGCCTGCGTGTGATCAAACTGCTGGGCTGCGTTTATTCGGCGCCCAATTTCACCGATCAACACCTGGTCATCAACGGTGCATCGGACTTGCTCCATGAGATTTTTGGCAAGGACGGCGACGGCTATCATGCCCGGAGTGCACTCGGCTTCGCGGCGTTGCCCACTGGCGCCGCGGTTGAGGTCGAAGCGATTTTTGAGATTAAGTCGTAGTTCGTACGGTTACGGTGTCGCCACGGGCCAAGGTCCGTCTTGTTTGCCGGACGTGGCGAGATGGTGCAGTTTGCCACTCCCCGGCGGCGGATTGGCTGCATTTTGCGGCCTCAGTCTCATTTTGCAGCGATAACTTTTTCGGTCTGAACCGTCCGCTTGGCCCTTTTTGGCCAACTTTGCGGTCATGGCGGCACGTACCGACAGCCAGCAGAACCGCTCGTTTTTCTCAAAAAACGGCAGGAACATTAAAGTTGCGGAGTCCCAGGGACCGGCGGTTCGGCGCATGACTGGGTCTCACACGGTTTTTTTGGCGCGCTGCTTGCTTAACGTGGATTACCGCAGATGCGACCTGCCTAAACGTGTTCGGTCTTCCACCCAACCGGCAGACTCCCTAGGTCGGTCACTCCACTTGGTCCATCTAATAATCTCATTTGTCGGCAGAGGTTCATTCGGAAGTACGCAAGAGTCATAATTGACCAGTGGTAGCACATCGAAAACGCCTGGCGAGCCGCAGCCAGGCGTTTTTTTGTCGCCGCTGGCTGGCGGTGTCGTCGGCGGGACCAACCCTGGCTTCACCCACGCGGTCTCGCCGGTGGGTGCACGTGGCCTAAATGTCCGAGCGCGATTCAGCAGCGCACACCCCGTCAGCGGGACAGCACCTTTCTCGCTGACAGGCCGTTTTTCCGCAGTTGAATCTAATGGGCGGCGAAAAACGAGCCGGTCCCGGATGGTCGCCGAATTGCACTCGCTCATTTAGATTCACCCTGGGCGACCGGACGCCGGATGCCCGATTTTTCGTGGCGGTAGCGACGCGAGAAAGGATCGACATCGCCCGATGCATGGCGGAGAAACGTCGCCGCGCGGCGGGTCCGCGACGACGGTCGCGTCCCAAAGCCCAATCCACGCTTTGCTTTACGAGCCCCCTGTCCCGTCGCTGCGAAATGCTCGCTGTCGCCGCCTAAACCGGCCCACATCGTTGCCGGCATTCGTGCAGTGCAATCGCTTGCTCCAGCCTTCGCAATCACGTAGGTTAGCGTCCACTCGGCTTCTCCGAGACAGCAGTTCGGGGGCAATTCTGAACCAAAGCATGACGATGGCTACGACGACACCTTTACGAACCGACCAGCAGGCATTCCTCGTGGCCCGTGAGGGTGGAGCTTGGTGCGAAATCTACAAGCTGACCCCGCGAAACAAGATCACGGTCGGCCGCGATCCGATTAGCTCGATTGTCGTGGCGGACGAGATGTGCAGTCGCCGCCACGCAGAAATCGAGTTGGAGGACGGCAGTTGGTTAATTGAGGACCTGCGCAGCCGTAACGGCACGAAGATCAACGGCGCCAAAATAACGACTCGCCAACCGTTGTCCGCAGGCGACGTGATCCAGATTGGCAACCTCGAGCTTCTGTTCACGTTTGACATTGCGCAGCCTTTGGATGTGGCGGATACCGGCACGGCCGACAAACTGACGACAGGCTCGGGGGCTGTGACCGAATTCGTGGACGACGCTGCCCATGGACCCGAGATTCTCGAGCGGAAGACACAGGCACGATACTTCACCGAGAGCAATCTGCTCATCGACGACGAGGAGTCCGGTGCACGTGAGGTGATGGCCCTGCTGTTTCGGTTGGTCGTCAAAATGGTAGCAGCCACGGACATGGTTGAGATCAGCGAGATCGCTTTGGACGGTCTGCTGGAGGCAATCAATGTGGACCTGGGCGCCATCCTGTTGTTCCCGCAGGAAGTTGAGGACCGCTCGGATCCTAATTCGCTGAGAATCATCGCGTATCGGGCACCTGAAAACACGCCCTACCACAAGGTGTCGTCGCGGCTTTCCCGTGCGGCCCTGCAAGAGAACCAAGCCGTGTTGGGAATCGACATGGACGAGGAAGGAAAAGGATTTCAGACGCTCAATGAAATGGAGGCCCAGAGCGTTATTTGTGCTCCGCTGCGGAGCAACGACGAAATCATTGGGCTCGTCCATTTGTATTCACTGAAATCGAACACGATTTTGGGCGCCCATGCGCTCGAGTTTTCGCTCGCGGTCGCGGACCAGCTGGCGATCACGTTGGCCAACCTGGCATTGCGAGACACGCTCACCGATGAACTGGCCAAGGCCTTCAATCAGAATCGATCGCTGCGACAACTATTGGAAGTCGAGAGCGATTTGGTTGGGAGCAGCGTCTCCATGCGCCGCCTCCGCGATTCGATCGCACGCGTGGCCCGCTATGACACCACATCGCTGGTGCGTGGCGAGAGCGGGGTGGGCAAGGAGCTTGTCGCCCGCGCCATTCACTTCAACAGCAATCGTCGCGATGCACCGTTTGTCTGCTTGAATTGCGCCGCTCTCACAGAAACCCTGTTGGAGAGCGAACTGTTCGGCCATGAACCGGGCTCATTCACCGGGGCCACAAATCGCAAGATCGGAAAATTTGAACAGGCCGATACAGGGACCCTGTTCCTGGACGAGGTGGGTGAAATGCCGATGTCGATCCAGGCCAAGTTCCTCCGTGTGCTTGAGGGCCATACGTTTGAACGGGTTGGTGGTCACGAACCCGTGCAAGTCGATACACGGGTTGTTTCGGCGACCAACCGTGACCTGGAGCGCGCGGTCGAAGCGGGCGAGTTCCGTAAGGACCTGTATTACCGGTTGCAGATTTTGGAAATCCTGGTCCCCTCGTTGCGTGAACACGACGCCGACATCCCGGAATTGGCACAGCACTTTCTGGAGCGGTCATGCCGGCGCGTGGGCCGGGACGTGCCGCGGATTTCGAAATCGGCCATGCAGTTGCTGGTCCGGAACGAATGGCCTGGCAATGTACGCGAGCTCCGCAATGTGATCGAACGGGCCCTGGTTTTCTGCGAGGGCGACGAAATCGGCGCGGCCGACCTGCAGTTCACACAGCGGTCAGATCCGTCCGCCTGGCTCGATGCGGCGCATCAACAAAACTTTCAGCCACGGTCACTGGAATCGCTGGAACTCGAGCACATCGCCGCAACCTTGAAATGGACCGATTGGAACAAGCGCGAGGCATCCAGAATCCTGGAAATCAATCGTTCGACACTGGATCGCAAGATCGATCGCTACGGCATCGCACCACCGGATTCTGCGACACGGTAGCCGCGCTCCGGGCGGCCGTGCCCGGGCGGTGGACACGCGACCGCTCGAACCAACCTGCCTGGAAACGGCGCGCATTCGCTGGACAGCGCCACTCACTCCGCCCACACGGGGTGATCACTTCGCCGCGGAAGCTCGAACCTCTCGCAAGGCTTTCTCTAAGGCAATTTGCCCAGGTTGGGGCAACGCGGCCAGTAATGCGGCGCTGGTCGCGTCCACGGAGATGGCGCCTGGTCGCCCTGCCGTCGGAACCCACTCGGCACCCAGCAACGCTTGCAACTTTGACATGACTTCCGGCGCCGAACTGCGATCGAGCAGATCCTGGATCGGATAGACCTCGAATTCAATTCGTTTCATCAGGCGCGTGTCGGTTGTAATCTGAATCAAACCGACGTCGACACATCGGAACCCCAGCCCGCGCGGTTCGAGGAATTCGTGCAGCGCCGTCGCCAAGGGGACCGCGTTGACGGTCAGGGTCACCATCGTATCGGTATTCCAGCCGGCCTGATGCAGGCCTTCCCAATCGATCAAAATCTGGCAGCCGGACGCCCGGCCAAGTTGATGGGTTACCGTGTCGAGTTGCGTGGGCTGGAAAAAGTTCAGGGTGATTTCTTTAGCGAGTTGGTCGCTGACGCGCGCGAAGCGCGAGTCTGCGGCGAAGATCGCGGCGGGAAACTCGCTCACAGGCCCGAGCCCGCGTACGACACGTAGCTTCTCCAGAAACCGCAGCACGTGTCGGTGCACGGTCGACGACTGTTGAATTACCAAACCGGTGTCGTCGCTGGCAATTCGGCCCAGACCACCCGCGGCTTGCCATGCTTCCGGCGCCACAAATCGGGTCAGCATCTCCGCGAGGGCTTGCACTTCAGCCGGCGACGGCGCGAGATCGCCGACCGCATAGCGTCGTTCGTGGATCCCCTCCTCGGGCAGCGTGACCAGCATTTGATCGCCCATGACCTGCGCTGTCAGCCCAACGCCTGCGACGACCGGTTCGACCAACTCCCGCACGGTGGCGGCTTTCTGATGCGCGGAAACGGGCGTTTCGGGAGTGACGTCAAGCCATAACAGGGCGTCGGGGTCAAGTGTTATGGGGATCGTGCTGAAGCTGGCGACAAAGCGGAGGAAATCATGCAGCGACGTTCCGTCGAATTTGATCTCCTCGAAGGTATCGGTCAGGCGTGCGGCGACATCCACAACCCGTGGAGCCGGACGCGGCGGCCCCGTGGCCTCGACTTCAAGATCCGTCATCGCGGGTGCGGCGGACTCGTCGGGCGCGGGTCCCTTGTCATCGAGCAACGCTTCGAAGATCAGCAACGTCTTGTCGAGGGACTCATCATCGGACGCGGTCGACTCGCCGCTCGACGCGAAACCAGGTGGCCGTTCGTCGCTCGACGCGCGGGCGACAAACCCCGGCGGAACCTCTTCTTCATCGGGATTGCGCGCGTCATCCGGCAACGTCCCCTCCACCGCTGTGGGAGGCACAGAGTCGGTTCCGGTGGCTGGCGGCCGCGCCGCGCCGG
>JAUIHJ010000368.1 GCA_030432015.1 bacterium | reverse complement strand
CGCTGGTGATGGCCGTGCGTCGCGGAGCGAAACGATGCCTTGCCACCCCTTTCGATGGCTGTTGCGTTACCGTATTGCGGCCCTCCCACCGTTGGCCCTAATGTTGGCAAGCGGACTCGCAACGGCCAGTCGGCACGCGACCGCCGCGGATTCAATCGCAGTCCTGCCGCCGGCGATCACTTTGCGCGGACCAGAGTCGAGCCACGCGGTCATCGTGCAACGGCGTATCGGGGACGATCTCGGCGAGCAGCTACGGGGTGACGTGAGCTTTGCCTCAAGCGACAAGGGAGTGGTAACGGTCCGCGACGGCCGGCTGTATCCGGTGGCCGACGGTCAGGCGACGGTAACGGCCACGGCCGGTGGTGCCACCGCGTCGGTCGCCGTTGTGGTGGAGGGCGTTGACCAGCCAACGTCGTGGACGTTTCGGCACGATGTGCAACCGATCCTTGCCAAAATGGGTTGCAACTCAGGTGCCTGCCATGGCGCGCTGGCAGGTAAGGGTGGATTGAAGCTCTCGCTGCGGGGCTACGACACCCTGCGTGACTGGCGAACCATTACACGGCAAGCCCGCGGGCGCCGCGTTGAACTCGCCGATCCGGGGCGTAGCTTGATTGTCGCCAAGCCATCGGGCGCCATGCCGCACAAGGGAGGATTGCGATTCGATGTCGACTCGCGACCCTATCAGATCCTGACCGAATGGATCGCCGACGGGGCACTGCCGCCGACCGACGAGGATCCTGTCTTCGAACGGCTTGAAATCCTCCCGGCGACGGTCATCTTGCAACCCGGAAAGCAACAGCAAGTTGTGGTGCGGGCTCATTTTTCCGACGGCAACGTCCGCGATGTAACTCCGTTCGTCAAGTTTGCCGCGACCAACGACGCCGTGGCAACGGTGGCCGACGATGGCCAACTGACGGTCAGTGGTTTTGGCGAGGGCGCCGTGACGGCGTGGTACTCCAGCAAGATCGCCATCGCCCGCGTCACGTCCCCCTACGATCAGGAGATCGCTCCGCAGGTATTCGCAGATGCCCCACGGCGAAACTTCATTGACGAGCTGGTTCTCAGGCAACTTCAGCGATTGAATCTCCCGCCGTCCCCTCCGGCCAGTGAGGCGGAGTTTCTGCGCCGCGCGTCGCTCGACGCCACCGGTACCCTCCCCACGGCCGTTGAAGTGAAGGCCTTCCTGGCAGACCCATCGCCAGAAAAACGCGACACCCTGATTGAATCACTGCTGTCGCGTAGCGAGTTCGTCGATTACTGGACCTACAAGTGGTCGGACATGCTGCTGCTGAGCGGGCAGAAGCTGCGTCCTGAGCCGATCAAGACGTACTACCAGTGGATTCGCCAACGGGTGGCCCGCAATCAGCCGTGGGACGATTTGGTGCGCGAAATCGTCACGGCCCAAGGGAGTACATTCGAAAACGGCGCTGCCAATTTTTATTCGCTGCACCAGGATCCCGAAAATATGTCCGAGAATGTCAGCCAGGCATTTCTGGGACTCTCCATCGCCTGTGCCAAGTGTCACAATCATCCGCTGGAAAAATGGACCAACGATCAGTATTACGCCATGGCGAACATGTTCTCGCGTGTCCGCGCCAAAGGTTGGGGGGGGGATGCGAGAAGCGGTGACGGGAAGCGGACGCTCTTCGTTGTCGAAAAAGGTGATCTCATTCAGCCCCTGACAGGAATCGCCCAACGGCCGGCACCCCTCGATGGCGAGCCGCTCGAGTTTGACGACACCGAAGATCGGCGTGTCCACTTGGCCGCTTGGTTGACGGCACCGGAAAACCCGTATTTTGCTCGCTCGATCACCAACCGGGTGTGGGCCAATTTCTACGGCGTTGGCCTGGTGGAGCAGGTCGACGATATGCGGGACTCCAACCCAGCCAGCAATGAGGCCCTCCTGCAAGCCGCGGCGGACTTTCTGGTCGATCATCAATTTGACCTGAAGGCGCTCATGCGCGAGATCATGCAGTCGGCGACGTACCAGCGAAGCAGTAAGCCGCTGAAGGAGAATGCGGCCGAGAAGCGTTTCTATTCGCGGTACTATCCGCGGCGATTGATGGCCGAAGTCTTGCTGGATGCGATCTCTCAGGTCGCCGATGTACCAACCGATTTCACGGAGATCGCCTTCAAAGGCGCGGACCGCCAGAAGACGGATTTTTACCCGAAAGGCACGCGTGCGATTCAGTTGTATGACGCCGCCGTGGGCTCCTACTTTCTGAGCACCTTCGGCCGGAACGAACGACAGATTACCTGCGAATGCGAACGGTCCGACGAACCAAGCATGGTTCAGGTGCTGCATATTTCCAACGGTGACACGATCAATCAAAAATTGCGAAGCGATGCGAGTCGCGTGCAGCAGTTCATCGCCGGTGGACTTCCGAACTATGCCATGATTGAACAGGCGTATCTGGTCGCGCTGTCGCGTTTTCCGACGGATGACGAAATGCAGCGGTTACTCGGCGTCATGAACGCGACGGATCCGGCCGAACATCACGTGGTCATTGAAGATCTGTTCTGGAGCATCCTAAGCAGTCGAGAATTTCTATTTAACCATTGACCCGTTGATTGGAGCGGGCCACCACCCCGTTGCAGCGGTGCACCGCACGCCACCAGCGCGCAGTTGCCTGACGTTCCCTGCCAGCATTCCACGAAAGACCGACGATGATGCAACTCTGGATGTCGACCGAACCGTCACCCGTCGCGGCGAAGCCCACACCTGTCGTTCTCTCCAAGGTGTTACGATGCGTGTTGCTCGGACTGCTCCTGCACGGGGCCGGTGCCCCAACACAGGCCGCGGACACCCCGCCTGATTACGCGAAACAGGTTGCGCCGATCCTCACAAAGTATTGCGCCGGTTGCCACAATGCGGACGACCGCGAAGGCGAATTGTCGGTCGAATCGTACGCCGACCTCCAACAGGGTGGTGATCATGGCCCCGCGCTGATACCGGGGCAGGCGGCGTCGAGCCGTCTGCTGCGGCTGCTTAACGGAACCGCGGAACCACGTATGCCACCGGAAGGGAACGCCGCGCCGAATCCCGCAGAGCTTGCCTTGCTGGCCGCCTGGATTGACTCGGGCGCGAAAGGCCCCGCCGGCGCCGAGCCCGATCGCAAGACGTTATTGACACCAACGATCGCCCCGCGCCATCAACGTCCCAGCGGCATTACCGCAATCGCGGCGTCGCCGGACGGCAAGACGATCGCCATCGCCCGCTTCGCCACAGTTGAATTGAGATCCGTCAGCGACGATGCGCTGTTGCACACCTTCGCGGGCTTGCCCGGCAAGGTAAATTCCGTCCATTTCACTGGCGACGGAAAGCAATTGATCGCGGCCTCGGGAATCAGCGGGCTCTATGGCCAGGCGTCGCTCTTTGATGTCGCGACAGGTGAACGAGTACAGGAGTTTACAGAACATCGCGATGCGATGTTTGACGCCGAACTCAGCCCGGACGGCACGGTCCTGGCCACCTGTAGCTATGACAAGCAGATCATGCTGTGGGACGTCGAAACCGGGAAACGGCTCCGCACGCTCGCCGGCCATAACGACGCAATCTACGACCTGGCGTTCAGTCCAGACGGAACCGTCCTGGCGAGCGCCAGTGGCGACGAGACGGCCAAGATCTGGCATGTGGCGTCGGGCGAGCGGCTCGACACATTGGGGCAGCCCCAGGCCGAACAGTATGTCGTGACGTTCAGCCCCGACGGAAAATTTATTTTGGCGGGGGGCGCGGATAATCGAATTCGCGTCTGGCGATTCGTGTCCAAGGACAAGCAGCAGATCAACCCGCTGGTCTACGCACGCTACGCGCACGAAGGCGCCGTGACCGGGCTGGCCTTCTCCCGCGACGGATCGCAGCTCGTTTCCACAGCGGAAGATCGATCACTGAAACTCTGGGATACATCCAATTATTCGCAGGCTTATGCATTCGAGCAACAGCCGGACGCGGTCGGCGGATTGACCATGTTGGGCGGCGAACCGCGTTTGGTGGTCGGTCGGCTGAATGGAACACGGCAAGGATATGCCATACCGGCGCTGGAGGCCTCGGAAGCCGCCGCGGTCGCTGCGGGCGTTGGCCATGACGCCCCCGAGGCCATGCCTGAGTCGCAGCACACGTTTGCGGAAGTCGAGCCCAACGACGATGCGACGACGGCGAATCCGATTCAATTGCCAGCCGTGATTCAAGGGGTCATCAATCCGACTTCCGACTCCCAGCGTCGCGACAATGATCTGTTTCAATTTGAATCAGCAGCAGGGCAGCAATGGATGGTCGAGGTCAACGCCGCACGGCAAAAGTCACCGCTGGATTCCCGCGTCGAAGTGCTCGACGAGAATGGCCAGCCGATTCCGCGACTTCTGCTACAAGCGGTGCGTGATTCTTACTTCACCTTTCGTGGCCAGGATTCATCAACCGCGGACGGCTTTCGGTTGCACAACTGGGAAGAGATGGAGTTAAACGAGTATTTGTATGCGTCGGGCGAAGTTGTCAAGCTGTGGCATTACCCGCGCGGCCCGGATTCTGGCTTTATGCTCTACCCGGGACGTGGCAACCGCTTCACGTTCTTCGATACCACCCCCGCCTCGCATCCGCTTCAGGAACCGTGCTATATCGTTAAGCCGCACCCGCCGGGAACCCAACTGATTCCCAACGGGTTGCCGGTGTTTCCGCTGTACTTCGAAAATGACGACGATAGCGAACGCGAACTGGGAGCCGACTCTCGCCTGCGCTTCACGGCGCCCCACGCCGGCAAGTTCTTCGTGCGGATCACGGATACTCGGGGATTCGCGGGCGCTGATTTCAAATACGACCTTACGATTCGACCTCGCCGCCCGGACTTTCAGGTCTCGGTGGCCGGTGGCAACCTGACAGTGAACGCCGAGTCCGCCAAAGAATTCACCCTGAATGTCGACCGGATTGACGGATATGAAGGCGAGATTCGTGTTGACATCACCGGGCTGCCACCAGGGTTTCGGGCGGCGTCGCCAATCACGGTCGAATCCGGACAGAACCAGGCGCTGGGGACCCTGTTTGCCGCCGGCGATGCTCCGGCGCCGACCGCCGAGAACGCCAAACGCAGCAAGCTGACCGCCACCGCCCGGGTCAACGGTGCTGAGATCGTCAAGCCGGCCGGTTCGCTTGGCGAAATCAAACTTGCGAAGAAGCCCAAGCTCTTGGTGCGGGTGCGACCAAGCGGCAGTTCCGCTGACCAGGTCGGTTCCGGGGAAGCACCGGTTGAACTAACCATCGCGCCGGGCGAGACCATCACGGCGGAAGTTGTGGTCGAGCGGAATGGATTCGATGGTCGCGTCAGTTTTGGAAACGCTGATGCGGGACGCAACCTGCCACACGGCATTTACGTTGACAATATCGGACTGAATGGCCTGTTGATCGTCGAAGGTCAGAACGAACGGACGTTTTTCATCTCGGCCGCGAAATGGGTACCCGAAACGACGCGCCCCTTTCACCTCTTGGCACGTGTCGAAGGAAATCAGGCATCGCTGCCGGTTATGCTGCACGTTCGGAAGCGGTCGCAAGTTGCCAAACAGCAATAGCAGTCAAGATTAACTATCAACCAGGAAGACCATCATGAACTACCGAATTACCCTCGTCGCTTTGCTGTTTGTTAGTTGGCTCGCTCCGGTACCGGCGGTCCGGGCCGCAGATCCGGCACGCGTGCTGATGGTCACGCAAAGCGCCGGCTTTGTCCACGGCTCCGTGCGCCGAAAGGAAAAGCAACTCGCCCCGGCTGAGCGTGCTTTGACCGAATTGGGAATTGCCAGTAATTTGTTTCGGGTCGATTGCACGCAGGATTGCGCGAAGGACTTTACCAAAGAAAACCTTCAGCATTACGACGTCGTGTTTTTTTACACCAGCGGAAACCTGCCGATCGCCGACGCGGAGATGAACTATTTTCTGAACGATTGGCTGAAGCAAAAGGGGCATGGCTTCATGGGCGCCCACTCAGCCGCCGATACCTATAAAGACTATCAGCCGTATTGGGACATGATCGGCGGTACGTTTAATGGGCATCCGTGGGGGGCCGGGTCGACCGTCACGCTAACGGTCCACGACAAGCAGCATCCGGCCAGTCAGCCATGGGGTAGCGAAGTCACGCTACAAGACGAGATCTATCGCTTTAAGAACTGGCAGCCGGAGAAAGTCCGTGTGCTGATGAGTCTGAACATGGCCAAGACCGACCGGAAGGAGCCGTACCACGTGCCGGTTCTCTGGGTCAAGGAATATGGCCAAGGCAAAGTGATGCACATGAGCCTGGGACACCGCGAGGACGTGTGGGCCAACGAGACTTACATGGCGTCGCTGTTGGGCGGCCTGAAATGGATGTTGGGTGAGGCTGCAGGCGATGCAACGCCCAACCCCGAATTGTCCGCCGCCGAGGAGAAAAAGGCTCGGGAGGTCGTCGCGGCGTCAAAATAGGCCCATCAATAGATTTTCATGATCTGAATCAGGTTGTTGTACTGGTCCGTCCACAGCGGAAAATTGAGATCCGCCTGGTCCCTTGATGGAACGGCGACCGCGGCGATATGTTCGCGGCGGAGGAATTCCGTGTTGCCCGTGATCAACATCCATTCAGATGCCAGGATGCCTCGGAGCGTATCGCGGGGACTGTTGATTTGGACGCACTCCATACCGACGTGCTCGGCCAGCTTTCGCACGACCGGCTGTAAACGTAGATGACGGTTGGTGACATGGACTGCGACGATGCCGTCCGGCTTGAGATGTCGACGATAGACATCAAACGCTTCGCGCGTCAGCAGGTGGGTCGGCACGGAGTCGCTGCTGAACGCATCCAGGATCAGGATGTCAAAATGTTGATCCGCTTCCCGCTCCAGCGAGAGCCTCGCGTCCCCCAGGACGACCTCCACATCTGCCCGGCTGTCACCGAGAAACGAATACTGTTCGCGCGCGATCTTCACCATCGCGGGGTTGATTTCATAAAACCGAAAGAGATCGCCAGGCTTTCCGTAACACGCCACCGTTCCGGTCCCCAGTCCAATGGCTCCCACTCGCCGCGGCGCCACCGGATCCTGCTGGAAGAACGTCCGACCAATTCCGCTGCCGTACGAGTAGTAGGTGGTCGGGCGTCGCTTCAACGTCGGATGATCAAATTGAAACCCGTGCACGGTGCGGCCGTGGACCAGGATGTTTCCGCGTGCCCCCGGCGGACGCTCGACGTGAAGGACTCCGTAGAAATTACGCGCGGTGACAATGGTCTCACGATCCACCTCGTCGTATTGCGAGACGCCGACAAACAACAGGATGGCGCCGCCGCCCAGCCAGGCAATCTGCCGCCGTCTCGTTGAGTCACCGAGCCACCTCGCTCGCGCTTCACCGATAAAGACGGTCAGGGCGAAAATGACTGCGATAATGAGGACAATGTTCAGCTCCATGTTCGTTGAAAAAATTGCCGGGCAAACCAGGGCGACGATCAGCCCGCCAGCGGCACCACCGGCCGACGACATCAAGTAGAACAGGGTCAGGTAGCGTGGGCTTGGCTTACTGCGCACCAGTTCGCCGTGGCAAAGCAGGCAGATCAAGAACAAGGCGGAAAAATACAGGCTGACCTCGACCACCAGATTAGGTTTGAACACGTGACGCATCAGCACGCACACAGCAATGACGCTTACGATCGCCAAACCCGCGGTCCAGGTGCGTGAATACCACTGTTCCCGATCAAAGCAGATGATGAACGTCAGCAGGTACAGGCTCAACGGCGCGACCCACAGGAATGGAATGACGGCTACATCCTGGCAGACGTGATTTGTCGTGGCCAGCAGCATGATCGACGCCAGGGCGGGCAGCACGAGCCAGACGGAAAGCAATCGCCAGTTCGGGGCTGGTTCCGGTTTGGATTCGGCGGCCAGTGTCGCCTCGATCGTCGCGCTTCGCGACCATAATCGTGCAGCCAGATAGCCACAGATCAGCGCAAAGAGGCAGAAACCGAGCGACCAGATACGCCCCTGATCACGCGTCGTCAGTAGAGGTTCGACAAGGATCGGGTACGTCAACAAGGCGGCCAGGGAGCCCGCATTGGATAACGCATACAGGCGGTAGGGCGAGCGTCCGGTTTCGTCAAGACGATACCAGGCCTGAATCAGAGGGCCCGTTGCGGAGAGAATGAAATACGGCAGGCCGACGTTCATCATCAGGATTAGCAGAATGCACGTGGCCGGGTGTTCGTTGCCGGTCGGCTTCCATG
>JAUIHJ010000367.1 GCA_030432015.1 bacterium | reverse complement strand
GGACGCGAACCACTCCGCCTGCCGCTCGGCAAACGCCTCGAGACGAAAACGGAGCTGCTCGACCTGAACTCGGACAAACGGCAGGACGTGCTGCCCATATGTCGTCCGGACGATCGCATCGAGCTCATGGTTCAGGATGCCGCGAATCTCGTCCACACTGCTTGATTCTCGCCCGGGCCCGGCGCCAAAGCGACGGACGACCTCATGCGCCAAGTTGCCGAATGCCAGCGGACTCAATTCACGATCGGCGTCGTTACACGACCGCAGCCGCAACACGTGCTTCAAATAGAAGCGATAGGGGCAGGCCAGATAATCGCGAAAGCTCGTGACCGACATTTTCATCAGTGGCGCATCGAGTGGCCTGGGACGCGGGACTTCCAGCACCCGCGGCGGCGAAACGCCCTCCGCGCTGTCGGCTGGCGGCACCGCGTCTTGCCGGGCAGAGGCGGGCGGGGTGAAAAAGGTTAGGGCGCGGCGGGCAATCGACGCGTCGTCACCGGTAAACAACAGGCGGCTGGGGACCAGTGGATCGCCATCGCGACTTCGCCGGCCAACCAAAAGGTGCAAACTGGCACGCGTGCCCAAGAGCACGCATAGCGCATAGGCATCACGGGCATAGCGGCGGGCATTATCAAACAGCCCCAATCGGTTTCGCAATGCATCGGGCAAGAACAGATCGGACGTAACCGACGACGGGACGAACCGTTCATTTAGCGTCGTCACAACCAACGCCGGGGCGTCGTCCAATGGTAACTCCAGCCAACCGAGTAACTCGACGGCAACCGCGTCCATGGTGCTTGGCACCGGCTGCATGGCAGTCGACCCGAGGATCAAGCGAATCGCGTCGCACGCTGACAGTCGCACATTCAACGCGGCGGGAATCGCTTCCAGTTCGAGCAGCGTGTCACGAATATGCCGGGTCGCGGTCAAGGTCGCTTGGTCCGTGTCGATCTCACGGTCTAGTTCACGGTCAGCATAGACCGCACGGAAGAATGCCAGAATCGCCTCGCACCATTGAGACGGAGCCTGCGGTGATCCGGTCAACGCACGCGTTGCGTTACCGATGCACTTTTCGATCGCCGCAAGTTGCTGGTGTTGATCAGCAGGCCCCAACCACTGTCCGGTCACGCGGCTGGGCAGGTGTTCGTTGTAATAGCTGTCCACCTCCGTTAGTGCCCCGGCAGCAATCCCGTGCCCGCGAAGCCACGTCTGCACATCGGGGTGACGCACCAGCACCGCCAGCTCTTGAAATCGGCCCCGATCGAGAAACTCGGCAAGCGCCTCCAGTAATAAGTACGGAGCCGTTTCGCCCAGCAAACGTCCCGGTCCCCACCGCGCGGGTACACCGCGTTGGGCAAGCACGCGCTGCACATCAGGCACGAGTTGTTCGTCGGGGAATCCAACAGCAACTTCATCCGCGCGGTAGCTCCCGTTGTAACTGGCAATCGCATCGGCGACGGCGAGAGCCTGATCCGACGGGCCGTCACAAACCTGGATCTCGGCGGCATCCAACGGCACGTCGATCTGACTCCACTCAGTTGGCACCAGGCAGCCGTGTGCATCAAACCGGTCGCGCCACTCCCGAGGTGCGACAACCAACGCCACGACACGATTGGCAACTTGATCCAGCATATTGCGAATCGCCAGATTCATGTCGGCCGTTCCCACCAGGATAATGTCGCGATCGGCGGCGCACTCGCCATGGTCGATGGCGACCAGGCGTGCCGTTTGTCGATCCCATAATTGGAGTTCGTCGAGCCGTTGCAGGTAAGCGGCCTGCAAGACCCTAAGCGATCCCCAACGTTGTTGTTCGGGGTGCCCCGGTGTCGCGGCCAACTCCTTGGCCACGTCGTCAAAATCCAGTCCGTCACCAGCCAGCTCGAGGTGCAACTTTCTTAACAGCTCGGCGAGTTCAACCCAGGCCATGATGTCATCTTCTTCAGGCGGGTTCGGAATGACCGGCAACACGATTTCACGCGCCACCGACCGGAGCGCGGAAGACCAAGCAAATCGTTGTGTCAGCTCGTTAGCGAAGGGGCGCTGTGGCGGGTAAAGCTGTTCCGGCAGACTACCAACGGTTTCGATGGTGGGAGGTGTCAGGACCAATCGCTGAGCACTCGCTCGTTCGACAAGGATCTCGAGCAACCGGCGCCCGGCGCGACCCGCTGGAGTGACAACGATCACGTTTTGCAGATCCCAGACGGTGCCTTTCAGGTACCGCTGCGACAGATAGTCAGCTGCCGACTCCAGCGCAGGACGCGCAAAGCCGAGGAACTCGCAAGTGATGGGCATGCTGGAACGCTCGCTGATCAACGGTAACTCGCGTGAAAATTGACTGGTCTCTTTCGAATGGCCAGCGCGCTAGCCATCCCAATTTGTTCGAAACGCCAGCACGCCTGCGGGACGCCTCGAACTCACTCACGTACGTACATGACCGGATTGCATGGCGGCGAGGCGCGATAAACCTGACGTGGTCCATCTGACCTTCATGGATTGTATTCCCGTCAGCCGGCAATCCAATCCCAATCAAACGGCTGCTCGAGATCGATGACCGGAAGTGTCGACCGAATCGCTTCGACATATTTCTGCGATCCGCCGGTATTGAAAACCACGACGCGCTCGTGAGGCTTGATCCAACCGTCGGCAACGAGCTTTTCAAGGGCCCCGACACAGGCCGCGGTTTCAGGACAGACGGAAATCCCCTCTGTCGAGACGGACAGGTCCATCCATTCGCGCAACCTGGTTTCTTCGGCTGCCACAGCACAGCCTCCGCTGGCCCGAATGGCATCCAGAATCATGAAGTCGCCGACCGCGGCAGGTACGCGGAGGCCGCTCGCGACAGTGGCGGCGTTTTCGAACGGCGTCGCAAACCGCTCGCCCGCCTCGAAAGCTCGCACAATCGGACAGCAACCGTCGGATTGGACTGAGACCATCCGCGGCCGGCGGTCGCTCTTTAGCCAGCCCAGCCTGGCGAGTTCGTCGAACGCTTTCCACATTCCAATCAGCCCCGTGCCACCACCGGTTGGATAGAGGATCACGTCGGGTAGTTCCCAGTCGAGTTGTTCGGCCAGTTCGAGGCCCATGGTCTTCTTGCCCTCGATGCGATACGGCTCTTTCAGCGTCGAGAGATCGAACCAGTTCATGTGCGGCTTGCCTTCGCGTACGATGCGGCCACAGTCGGTGATCAGCCCGTTGGCAACGAAGGTCTTTGCGCCCGCCACGACGCATTCGTATTGGTTAATGATCGGCGTATCTTGCGGCATGAAGACGAACGCTTCCATCCCCGCGCGGGCGGCGTATGCTGCCGCTGCGCCACCGGCATTGCCAGCCGAAGGGACGGCGACCCGCTGGATACCAAAACCGTGCGCCATCGTGATTGCCAAGGCCATGCCGCGACTCTTGAAACTACCGGTCGGCAGTTGCGACTCGTCCTTGATCAAGAGATCATCAAGACCCAACTTCTGCCCCAACCGTGGGCACGGCAGTAGCGGGCTCATGCCTTCGCCTAGCGTTACGATGTGCTGCTCGTCGGTGATTGGCAGCAACTCACGATACCGCCACAACGTGGGTGGGCGGTCCCGCAACATTTCCTTGGAAAACGACCGCCCGACGGCATCCAAATCGTACCGCACCCAAAGTGGCCGATCATCGTGCATGGTTTGCACCTGACCGGCGGGCAGATGCGTACCGTCAATGGCAGCTTCAAGGTGCGTCACAAAACTCGGCATCAGCGTCTCCCGTCAAGGCAGGTGGAGGGTTGGTAAGCGTATCGGGATACCACCCTGACGAAAGATTGTCAATTCACTTGACACACCGCCGCTGACCAATTCGCGCCGACTTGGCCAATACGTTGCGATACACGTTGGCAACGCCGGCGGCCATGCTGCCATCGGAATATACAGCCTGATGCGTCTGTCTCGCGTTCTCCCTCAGCCGCCGCCAGTCCACGTCGCCCACGATTATCCGTCGCATGTTCGCGGCGAGATCGACGGGATCACCGGGATCGGCGAGTAGTCCGTTGACGCCGTCGTCAATCGCCTCGGGAACCCCTTCCACACGGCTGGCGATGACCGGTACGCCCGCGGCCATCGCTTCGAGTACAACCATAGGTAAGCCTTCGCCAAAGAGGCTGGGTAGCGCTAACAGGTCCATGCGTGCTAGTTCGGCTGGCACGTCGTGGGCAAACCAGACCCACTCGATCTGGTCGATGATGCCCAGACGTGCGACGTGATGCATGATCTCCTCTTGGTACCGCTTCGATGCAAACGTACCTACGGCGCGGAGATTGACGGTGATCTCCTGTTCGGCCAGCAGGGCGATCGCTTCGAGCAAGACTTCGAGGCCTTTCCGCGGCCGGAATAGGGCCACCGTTCCAATCGTCCAATCCCCCACAGGCTGCTTCGGATCACGCAAGACAGCCGGTACCGGAACGCCGTTTGGCACAACCGAGATTGCAGCATCCGGGAAGCCACGCAGGCACATGTGCCGCCGCAGGCTGTGCGAGACGGTGATCAGAGCGGAAGCGCGACGAGCGCAAAATCGTTCGTTGCGGTCATTGACCCAGTTTCGCCAGCGGCTGGTGCTGTCGCGCGACGTAGGACTGTGAACATGATACACGAGTGGAACGCCGGTCAGTCTGGCGGCGACGCTGGCAACCAGCGCACTACGGGGAGTATGCGCATGAATGACTTGATGTTCGCCCTCCTGCATGATCCGCGCCAGACGGAGTGCCGCGCGAAGATCCACGCGGCCGAGCATCGGAATCTCGGATAAGGGCACATGGGAAGATCGGATCTCGGGAAACTGGTTCGGCTTGAGGCAAGCGAATTCGACCTCGAAGCCACATTCCGGCAATTGTATCGCGAGCAGATCCTGAACACGTTCGGCGCCCGCATAATGCTCGCCGTTGATTACATGCAGGACGCGAATCGGTGCCACGACCTTGCGTACCGGCTTCTCGATGGTCGGATCGCGAAAGACCACGGGCAATGGGTTCGTCGGTGCCAGAACGTCAGTGCCGTGAAGGGAAACGTTGGTTTGGTCGGTCGACATAGTAAGCCTGCGAAAGAAGAGTTGCCAAAATCCCGTTCACAAACGTACGTTACGCCGTCACGGCCGGTATTGAGCTTGCGGAAAACTGGGGCGTTTTGACCACACGCCGATGAAACGTCGAGCTAAAATAAGGGTTCGCTCGCAGAACAATCGTTGCGATCCTCATGATCGGACGTCGCAAGATGAGACAGAATCGTGGGACAATCTGGACGCTGCTGATCGCGGTCAGCGCAACGCTAACCGCCTCACGTGGGATGGCCGCCGATCCACACGTTCACCGGATCGTGACGGTCGCTTCTCAGGTGAGCGACCACTTCCGCCAGGAAGTGACGCTTGCCTCGCGGTCGATTCCCGCACACGTCTGGAACGCGGTCGAGCAGTCCGGCTGGCAGGTCCGAATGGCGGAGTTTGTTGTCGATGCTGCGCCGTCCCTCAAGGGCCGGCACCCCCGCGGCTGGCCGCGCAGTACCACGTGGAATAATTCAGATGCCGTTCACCTGCCGCATGCGAAACTGCTGGTCCTGGCGGAGAAGAGGCGGACGACGAGCGGTCAGGTTGTCAGCAGTGACCGCGTTCCCGGAGTCCTCCGTCACGAATTTGGGCACGCTTTCGATTTCGCTGACCCGGGTCCCCACGGCGCACATTCGCGAACACCAGGATTCGTCGCCAGCTACTGCCGCGATGTCGAGGCACTGACTTCGGCGCAGCGGAAACCGTTGCGGTACTACTTGCAGACGCAACGGGCGGGTCGCCAGGAAACTTTTGCCGAGGCGTTTGCGATCGTGCTGGGCGGCGGTTCCGATACAGCCAGCCAAGACCGCTTTGCCGCGGCATTCCCTCACGTGATCGGCCATGTCAAGCAAGTGCTGCAGGCGGCCGAAATGATGCCGCGTTAAATGACCGAGTGCAATTCGGCGACAATCCGGGACCGGCTCGTTTTTCGCCGCCCATTCGTTTCAACTGCGGAAAAAACGCCCATCGGCAAAAAAGGTGCTTGCCCCGCTGACGCGGTGTGCGCTGCTGCATCGCGTTCGGCCATTTAGGCCGCAATCATTCAGTATGGGCGGCTCAATTTCGCGCCAGCCGCTGGTATGCGCCGGAATGAAACTCACTTGTCGCCGCGGTGACGAGCGTCGCACTGACAACCACCGTCGCGCGGTAGCAGGTACGGACTGGAACGGCACACCGTCGTGGGCAGCCGACTTGGCACCGCGTACGCAACCTCGTGACACCGGACCGATCCTTATCCACGCCCAACGTAGGCCTGTCGATGCGGCAAGACGATCGACTCCAACATCGCCACATCCGGCGGCAGGGTCGCCATCAGGGCCGCGACTTCCGCGATGCTCTCCACGGAGATCATGGGCTCCTGATCTTCCGTCAGCGCAGATGCTTGGCGTCGTTCGACCAAGATATTCC
The DNA here is from genome assembly GCA_030432015.1 of bacterium. Classification (GTDB taxonomy): domain Bacteria; phylum Planctomycetota; class Planctomycetia; order Pirellulales; family Pirellulaceae; genus ARS98. The sequence goes on along the minus strand of JAUIHJ010000367.1, from coordinate 1,755 downwards.
CTGGATGCAGACAGCCACACGTGATGCCGTAGTCCCGTCCTTCCAAGGCGGTCACCTGGGTCAATCCCCAGAGACCATGCTTCGAGGTGGAATAGGGAGCCGAATTGGGACGCACCCGCTGGGCAGAGATCGAGCCAATATTAATAATACGTCCACCACCTTGGATCTTCATCATTCGAAATGCCGCTCGCGTACAGAGGAAAGGTGCCCGCAGATTCGTGGCGATGACACGATCCCAGGCAGCCAGCGAAAGTTTGTCAAGCGGTCCGCCGTCGAAGGCTCCGGCGTTGTTGACCAGCAGATCAAGCCTGCCAAATTGATCACGTACCGCGGCAAAAAGGCCCTCGACTTCCTCTTCGGCCGAGACGTCCGCAGCGTGAGAAACAACAGTTGCCCCGTCGCGCGTCAGGTCCGCACGTGCCTCTTCTAACGCCCCGGCCGTTCGCGCTGTGATGACCACCGACGCTCCGTGGCCCGCTAAGGCCCGGGCAATGCCAAGCCCGATCCCGCGACTGGCCCCCGTCACCAAGGCCACTTTGTCATGCAATTTGCCCGTCCCGCGAACGTCGTCTGGGTTGCCATCAGCCATCGATTCGGATCTCCTTGTTTTTTTCTCGCCCCATGATTTCGTACCCAGTATGATAAGCATCACTCTCTGAAACGAAACCGTCGGCGTTCGCCGACCGCGGCAACGAATCCCCGAGTTCGAGGTTTCCCAACCCTTGGCTGGCGAAAAAGGAGCAATGCGATGAAACGAATCTACACGGTGGTCGCAGTCATGGGAGTCGTGATGGTGAGTTTCGCCGTCGCATCGAGTTTGCGGGCACAGCCTGGCAATCCCGACGTCGAACGCGTGAAGGCCAAGTTGCTGCTGATGCGAAAGCAGATTGCCGAATTGCGGGATCGTGGCGCGGTGGACGAGGCACGGGTATTGGCCGAGCAAGCCGAGGCGTTGCAAGCAGAAACGTTCAAAGGAACGCGTGAAGGTACGGGCCGCCGCCCGCTGCCTGGTCAAGAATCAAAGGAACAGGCCCAACTCCGCCATAAGCTCGAATTCCTGCGATCCAACGGTCGTCACGAACAAGCGGAAATCCTGGAACGCAAGTTCGATGAACACGCGAAAAGGCAAAAGCAGAGCACCGGTGAACGGGGCCAGTCGCTCGAGGATCGCATTCGAGGATTGCTCGGAAATGGAAGAGTGGAGGAAGCCAAGCGTCTGACGCGGGAACTGCGAGAGCATCTCGAGCGAGAACATGGTGAGCGAGCGCATGGGAATGCAGATGACAACCATAACCATGGCGCACATCGCCACGACGACCACGACCATCATTCACACGGGGAAGAACGCCCCGCGCGGGAACGCCCACTCCAGGGGGAACAGGAACGTCCGCACGACCGCCATGAGCGCATCCAGCACCTTCAAGAGGCCGCCGAGCATCTCCACGCGGCGGGCTTGCACGAAGATGGCGAGCGAATCATGCAGGCCGCCGAACGACTGGCCCATGAACTTCCTGCCGCCGCTCATGTCGAGCGCCTGGGCCAGGAAATGCGCGCGATCGGCGAACACGTCCGGCAGGTGACCGAGCGATTGCAACGCCTGGAATCGATCGTCGAGAAGATCGTCAACCACATTGACCGTGACGAAGACGAACAACGCGACAAGGATTAATGGGGCGTCGAGCTTCAAGAGTTGAGCTGACACGAACCGGGTAGCAGGCGCAAAAGCGTCCGCCTGCGGCACGTGACACGCCCCAA